>DASTKY010000174.1:0-4764 GCA_035715495.1 Gaiella sp.
GCGCCGTTGCGCACGCCGGCCAGCAGGTGGTGGAAGAAGATCGGGTGCGTCTCGCGGGCGTTCGAGCCCCAGAGGAGGACGACGTCCGTCTCCTCGATCTCACGGTACGACGACGTGCCGCCGCCGGCTCCGAACACCGTCGCCAGACCGACGACGCTGGGCGCGTGTCAGGTGCGGTTACACGAGTCGATGTTGTTCGTGCCCATGACCTGGCGCGCGAACTTCTGCGCCAGGAAGTTCATCTCGTTCGTCGCCTTCGAGCACGAGAAGATCCCGAACGACGTCGCAGCGTCGGCCTCGCGCGCCCGCGCGAACCCCGCCGCCGCCGTGTCGAGCGCCTCCTCCCAGCTCGCGGGCCGGAGCGCGCCGTCCTCGCGGACGAGCGGCTCGGTCAGGCGACCTCTGGTCGTCGAGCGCATGCGGCCTCCTCCGGGTCGGACGGTTCTCAATCTACCCACGCACGCCGACCGCTCGGCACGGCGCGTCGGCGTCGATCGCGTCGAGGACGCCCGCGGCGATTTCGTCGTGGGTCAGCCAGCGGCCGCCCACCGCCCCGAGCAGCACCTCGCGGTAGGCGATCCGGAGCGGCACGGGCGCGAGCGGCCACCGGCGCGTGCCGAACACCTGCACGAGCCGTCCGCCGGGCGCGAGCGCCTCCGCGACGATCGCAGGCGCGTCCGGCGCGTCGGCGTGGATCCAGCACAGGGCGAGCTCGAGCGGCCCCCGCTCCGCGACCGCGCGCGCGAGCGCCTCCTCGAGCGCGTCGCTCGCGCGGTAGTCGACCGCGGCCGGGACGACGCCGTCGCCGACGTCGGTCGGCCTGCGGGCGAGGGACGTGACGCGATGGCCGCGCCGCGCGAGCGCGCGCGTCGCCCCGAGGAGCATGCCGGTCCCGCCCACGACGACGACGTGCCCCGGCCGCGCGAGCGCCTCGAGCTCCTCGGGCGTGTCCGCGTCGGCGAGCAGCGCCTCCGGCAGCGCGAGCGTCACGGGATTGACGCCTCGCAGCGAGATCTGCCCGGCGGCGATGCGCTCCTCGAGCACGGCGAGCAGCGAGCGCGGGTAGGCGCCGGGCAACGGGATCCGGCCGCTCGGCACTGCGCCGGCCTCCCCGAGCGCCCGGAGCGCGCCCGGCGTGACGAGCGGGTTGTCGACCGGGAGCGCGACGACGACGTCGTGCGCGGCGCGACGCAGCCCCTCGACGAGCCCGTGCACAGGGGCGCGGTCGTCCGCCCCGTCGTCGACGACGGGGAACGGCAGGCCCGGCAGCTCGTCCGCCTTGCCGACGACGAGCACCTCGTCGCACGTCTCGGCGAGCAGCCGCCGGCCGCGCTCGGCGAGGGTCTCCCCGCGAAACCGTGCGAGCGCCTTCGGCGAGCCGAACCGGCGGGAGGCGCCGCCGACGAGCAGCACCCCGGTCAGCCTGCTCACGCCGCGATCCGCTCGGGCTCCGTGTAGACGGCGGCGCGCCCGTCGCGCACGAACCCGCAGAGGGTGATGCCGCGATCCTCGGCGAGCTCGACCGCAAGCGTCGACGGCGCCCCGACCGCCACGAGCACCGGGCACCCGGCGACCGCTGCCTTCTGGACGAGCTCGAACGAGAGCCTGCCGCTGACGCAGAGGATCGAGCCCGAGAGGGGCAGCCGCCCTTCGCGCAGGGCCCAGCCCACGACCTTGTCCATCGCGTTGTGGCGGCCGACGTCCTCGCGGAGGCACTGGAGCGCGCCTGCCGGCGTGAAGAGGCCCGTGGCGTGGAGCCCGCCGGTGAGCGCGAACGCGGCCTGGGCGTCGCGGAGGCGTTCGGGCAGGGCCGTGACGACGGCGAACGGCACCCGGAGCCCGCTCTCGATCCGCGGGGCGTCGACGGCCACGGCCTCGAGCGCCCCCTTGCCGCAGACCCCGCACGAGGACGAGGTGTAGAAGGACCGCTGGACGCGGTCGAGCGCGGCGCCCGGCGCGCTCACCTCGACGACGTTGGCGGCGAGATCGTCGGCCGGCCCCGCGGTCGCGGGCGCGAGCCCCTCGGTGACGCAGAAGCCGAGCGCGAGCTCCTCGTCGTCGCCCGGCGTCCGCATCGTCACCGCCACCGCGCGCCCGTTGACCCGGATCTCGAGCGGCTCCTCGACGGCGAGCCGGTCGATCTCCTCGACCGCGCCCGGCAGCCGTCGCACGGGCAGCCGCCGCGTCGCGTGCGGCGGCGTCTCGGTCGGCCGGTCCACGCATGCATATTGACGAGCGTGGGACGACGCCCGACGCCGTGGGCCACGATCGCCGCCGGGGTCGTGCCCGTCGCGCTCGTCGCGCTCGTCGGCTGTACCGCCGACGAGCGGGAGCCGCCCCCCGACCCGACCGCGCTCGTCCGAGCCGCGTCGCTCGGCGACGCCCGCGAGGTGCGCCGCCTGCTCGAGGCGGGCGGCGATCCCGACGCCGCCGACGCCGCCGGCCGCACCGCCGTGACGCACGCCGCCTACGGCGGCCATCCCGAGGTCGTGCGCCTCCTCGTCGACGCCGGCGCCGATCTCGACCGGCAGGACGACACGCGGGCGAACGCGCTCCTCTCGACCGGCGAGACCGGGTTCGTCGACGTGCTCGAGGAGGTCCTGCGCGGCGACCCCGACCTCGGGCGGACGAACCGCTTCGGCGGGACCGCGCTGATCCCCGCCGCCGACCGCGGGCACGTCGAGACGGTGCGCCGCCTCCTCCGGACCGAGATCGACGTCGACCACGTGAACGATCTCGGCTGGACCGCGCTGCTCGAGGCCGTGCTCCTCGGCGACGGCGGCGCGGCGCACACGGAGATCGTCCGTCTCCTCGTCGACGCGGGCGCGGACGTCTCGATCGCCGACCGCGAGGGGAGGACCTCGCTCGAGCATGCCCGCGCGGCGGGCTATGCCGAGATCGCGGCGCTCCTGGAGCGCGCCGGGTAGGGGCGCCGGCCCTTGCCGGCGCCCCCGATGTCGCGGGCTCAGGCGGCGAGCAGCCGCTGGGCCTCGGCGATGAGCTGCGCGCCCGCGGGCCGGGTGACACCGGCGCCGAGCTTGTCGCGCGTCTGGCCGATGAACGCCTGCAGCTGCGAGCGGTACGCCGTGCGGTTCCCGGCGGCGAGCCGCTCGGCCGCCTTGTCCAGATGGCCGCGGAGCTGGCCCGCGGTCCTCGCGTCGACGAGCCCTTCGGCCGCGTAGTACGCGAGCAGGTCCTGGAGCTGGGCGAGGGTCGCCGGGAGGTCGAACCGCGCGACGAGCGGATCGTGGTCCGAGGCCCCGCGCGCGCCGTCGCCGGCGAAGTCCGCGGGCCAGTCGGCGTTCACGTGCGCGACGCGGGCACGCTCCAGCTCGTCGCCGAGGCGCGGCGTCACGAACTGGTGGTCGAGCACCTGCGCCTGCCCTTCGAACACGTACGTGTACGCGGCCGACGGCACCTCGGCGCGGAGGACGTCGTAGAGGTTCTCGAGCCCGATCCCGTAGAGGGGCGCGAGCTGGTCGCTCGCGGGGACGAGCGGGTCGTCCGGCCGAGGGAAGACGTTGAGGTCGCCGCCCGCGTCGACGCGGACGCCGGGGTTCGCGTTCCGGAGCGCCGTCACGATCGCGGCCACGTAGGCGGCCTGCTCGCGCCGCTGGCCCACGCGGGCGTTGGGCGTCGACGAGAAGTGGTTCGAGATCCCGTACAGGTCGATCCACGCTCCGAGGCCGACCCCGTTCGCGTCGAGCCCGTTCCGCCAGACGCGGAAGTGAGCCACCTGCGGCGCGCGCGTGAAGACGTTCGAGCCGTCCACGCCGGTCGAGGTGTCGACGTCGGAGGGCAGGTCCGCATTGAGCGCCTTCGGGTTCTGGACGTCGGTGTTGTAGGCGAGCGCGGCCCCGCGGTACGCGACCGTCGGGCTCGCGCCCAGCACCGGCCCGGCGGCCGGCAGGAGCTCGACCCGGTCGGTCCGGTAGAGGAAGGCCGCGACGATCCCGCGGTCGTCGGCGCCGTCGCGGTCGTAGGCGGCGTCGTACGCGGGCCCACCCGACGCCGCGATCCGGAGCGCGAGCTCCTGGAGCGTGTCGGGCTTGCCGTCCGCGTCGTCCACCGCACCGCACGCGAGCGACGCTCCGGCGACCGTGCAGATGTCCTGGTCCTCTGCCTCCTGCACGAGCAGGACGTCGGGGCCGTGGAGGTCGTCCGCCACCTGCTCCGCGAGCGCGTCGAGGTGCTCGTCGTAGTCGGCCTGCGAGGCCGGGACGTAGTCGAACGGCGGGCTGACGCCCGGGCACCCGGTGTTGCCGACGAAGTCGCAGCCGTCGAAGGGGTCGTCCCGGAAGTCGTAGAGGTTCTCGACGTTGAAGTTCGCGACGCTGTAGGCGCCGTCGCGCGCGAACGCCTGGGGGGCCGCGTTCGCCGACGGGTCGGCGCCCGCGGTGAACGCCGGCTGGGCGCCCGGGTTGACGCGGTACTTGTTGAACGAGAAGTCGACCCCGCCGACGACCGCCGTCGACATCGTGTCGAACACGCGGGCGGGCGGCAGCAGCGTCCGGTCGTCGCCCGCGGTCCACTTGATGCCCAGCGGGCCGAGCAGGATGCGATACCCGTTGCCGTTGTCGACGAGCCCTGCGACGTCGTCGAGGGGGTGGGCGTCGCGGAACGCACGCCGCGTGTACGCGCTCGGGCGCTGGGCGACGGCCGAGTCCCCGCGGACGACCCAGATCTCGCTGTCCGCGGTCGATGCGAAGACGTCGCGCGGGCCCGTCACGACCCCACCGGCGACGACGCGCCCCTGCATCCCCT
>DASTKY010000175.1:0-10363 GCA_035715495.1 Gaiella sp.
AAGGTCACGCCGTACCCGGCGAGGACGGCGCTGCGCACCGACTCCTGGAGCCCGAGCTCGAGCCGGACGTCGAGGTCTCGCAGCCGGACGCCGAGGCGGCGGAGCTCGTCCTCCACGACCCGGCGGACGCCCGCGCCCTCCTGCATCACGATCAGGGTCTCCGAGGAGAGCTGGTCGAGGTCGATCGTCCGGCCGGCGAAGCGATGCGTGGGCGGGCACACGAGGACGACCTCGTCCTCGGCGAACGGCTCGAAGCGCACCGCGCGGTGCCGGGGCGTCGCGCCGACGATCCCGAGCTCGAGCCGCCGGTCGGCGACGAGCTCGACCACCGTGCGCGTGTCGTGCACCTCGAGCGCAACCCGTACGGCCGGGTGGAGGCTCTGGAACTCGCAGAGGAGCTGCGGGACGACGATCGCCGCAGGGCCGGTCGAGGCGCCGAGCGAAAGCGTCCCCGCGAGGTCGCCCGTCGCCTCGGAGAGAACGTCGTCGAGGAGCTGCTCCTCCAGCGTGAGGAGCTTCTGGGCGCCGCGGTAGAGACGGAGGCCCGACTCCGTCGGCTCGACACGGCGGCCCGAGCGGTCGAGCAGCTGCGTCCCGAGCCGCTTCTCGAGGGCCCGGACCTGGAGCGAGACGGCCGGCTGTGTGACGCCGAGCAGCTCCGCCGCCTGGGAGAAGGAACGGCGCTCGACCACCGCGCAGAACGCCGCCAGCTGCCGCGTGTCCATAAGGAGAGCTTATATGACCCACAATACGCCCCACTGCGTTACGCACATATGCATAATGCAGTCGTGCGTAACGCGACGAATCCCTTCACGTTCGGCACGCTCGCCCAGGACGACGCGTTCACGGATCGGCACGAAGAGATCGCGTCGCTCGCAGCGGACATGCGGAACGGCCAGGACGTCGTCGTGCTCGCGCCGCGCCGTTACGGCAAGACGTCGCTCGTGCTCCGCGCGATGCAGGAGGTGCTCGCCGACGAGGTGCTCGTCGCCTACTGCGACCTGATGCGGACGCCGACGAAGGCGCGCCTCGCGGCGGGGCTCGCGAAGACGATCGTCGACGACCTCCTCTCCCCCGTGCAGGGCCTGCTCGAGCGGGCGGGCGCGGTCGTGCGGGGGCTTCGCGTCCGGCCGACGGTGGAGCTCGACCCCCGCGACGGCGGCGTCCGGTTCTCCTTCGAGGCGGTCCGGGGCTCGTCGGACATCGACGCGACGCTCGAGCGGCTGCTCGAGCTCCCCGCGGAGATCGCGGCCGAGCGCGACCGGCGGATCGTGCTCGTCTTCGACGAGTTCCAGGAGATCGTCCGCATCGACGACACGCTCCCGAACGTCATGCGCTCGGTCTTCCAGACCCAGCGCGAGGTCGGCCACGTCTACCTCGGCAGCCGGCGCCACGTGCTGACCGCGATCTTCAACGACCGGCACGAGCCCTTCTGGCGGAGCACGAAGCAGATCGAGCTCGGGCGGATCGCCGAGGAGGACCTCGGGACGTTCGTGCGCGCACGGTTCGGGGAGGGCGACCGCGGCATCGACGACGACGCGCTCGCGCGGCTGCTCGAGCTCACGGACGGGCACCCGTACGCGACGCAGGAGCTCGCGTACTTCACGTGGGAGGAGGTCCCGCTCGGCCACGCGGCGCGCGCCCGCGACGTCGAGGTCGCGCTCACGAACGTCCTCCGCTCGGAGCACAACAACCTGGCGCGCGTCTGGGAGGACGCCACGCCGAACGAGCGGCTCGTGCTCCTCGCGCTCCACGAGGAGCCGGGCGGCAGCCTCTACGGCGAGGCGTACCGCAGGCGCTACGGCCTCCCCGCCCAGGCGTCCGTCCAACGTGCGGTGGCGGCGCTCACCCGCGACGACATCCTCGAGCGGGCGCCCGACGGCTCGTGGGCGATCGCCGAGCCCTTCCTCGTCGAGTGGCTCGACCGGGGCGTCGACGGCAGGCGCCCTGCGGAGGGAGCCTGATGCGGATCTGGATCGACCTCACGAACTCGCCGCACGTGGCATTCTTCCGGCCGCTCGTCGCCCTCCTCCGCGAGCGCGGCGACGAGGTCACGGTCACCGCCCGGGAGTTCGCCCAGACGCTGGAGCTCCTCGACGACGCCGGCCTCGAGCACACGGTCGTCGGGCCGCCGCACGGCGGCGCCTCACGGACGGCGAAGGTTCGCGCGATGGGCGGACGCCTGGCGGCCCTGCGCGGGTTCGCGCGCGACCGCGGCTTCGACCTCGCGCTGTCCCACGCGTCGCACGAGCTGCCGCTCGTCGCGCGCTCGCTCCGGATCCCCTCCGCGTACGCCTTCGACTACGAGTTCGCGCTGGCCCAGCACCGACTCGGCTGCCTCGCGGCGACCCGCGTCGTCGTGCCGGAGGCGATCCCGCAGGAGCGCCTGAGGCGACTCGGCGCGCGGGCGCAGAAGGTCGCCCGCTACCCGGGGCTGAAGGAGGAGTACTACCTCGACGGCTTCGCGCCCGACCCGTCCGTGCTCGAGGCGCTCGGGCTGGACCGCTCGCGCGTCCTCGTCGTCGTGCGGACGCCGCCCGACGTCTCGCTCTACCACGGGGGGGACACGACGCTCTTCGGGGCGGTCCTGGCCCGCCTCGCGGAGGAGGACGGCGTCAACGCCGTCGTCCTGCCGCGCACGCCCGCCCAGCGGGACGCGCTGCGCGCAGGCGCATCGGCGTCGCTCGTCGTCCCCGACCGGGCGGTCGACGCGCTCAGCCTCGTTGCGCTCGCCGACCTGGTCGTCTCGGCCGGGGGCACGATGAACCGTGAGGCGGTCGCGCTCGGCACCCCGGTCTACACGACGTTCGCGGGCCGACTCGGCGCGGTCGACGAGCAGCTCGTCCGGGAGGGACGCCTGCGCCGCCTGAGAGAGGCGGGCGACCTCGTCCTCGAGCGCCGGGGCTCCGACGACCGCCCCCGGACACGCGCTCCCGCGCCGCTCCTCGACCTCCTCCTGGGCGCCGCGTAGGCCTCGCGCGTCGCTAGCGCGCGTCCTCGTCGTCGAGGCGGACGACGAACCCCGGCCCGCCCGCGAAGAGGCAGTGGTCGATGTTCAGCACGCGCCCGTCGCCGTAGGCGAGCGGCGCGGTGACGGTCGTCGGGTCGACCTGGAGCACCGAGGCGATCGGCGTGTGGCCGTGCACGATGCGCGAGCCGCCGTACGCGGCGAGGAGGGCGTCGACCCCTTCGGGGTCGGTGAGGCGCATCCGGTCCGAGAGGACCCCGAGCAGGTCGTCGACCGAGCTCGCATTGCCCTCGGCGAGCACCGACGACGTCGTCCGGGCAACCTCGTCGTGTGAGCCGCCGAGCGCGAGGTAGGCCGTCGTGTCGGCGTGGAGGACGAGCCAGTCGCCCTCGCGGCCGGTCGGCGGGAGCGCCGTGAGCCAGGCGACGCGGTCGGGCGTCAGGCCGGCGAGGTCGGCGTCGACGCCGCCGTTCAGCTTCCAGACGTCGAGGAAGGACGTGCCGTCGGGGTCGGCTTCCCATCCGAAGCGGTACACGGCGAGGATCAGCGCCTCGTGGTTCCCGAGCAGGCAGCGCACCGCGCCGCCGCTCTCTTGCTCCAGCCGCCGGACGAGGTCGATCGCCCCGAGGCCGTCCGGCCCCCGGTCGGCGAGGTCGCCCAGGAGCCAGAGGCGCGCGTCCCTGCCCGTCCACGCCTCGGCCGCGTCGAGGAGCCCGGCGTCGCGCAGGAGGCCGACGAGCACGTCGCGATGCCCGTGGACGTCGCCCACGGCGAACACGGGTGTGGACGCGCTCAGAGGGTCGCGGGGTCGCTCTGCGGTGCGGCCGCGGGGACGCGCCGGGGCTCGGCGACGACGCGGCGGAGCTCGCCGACGAGCTCGAGCGTCTCGCCGTCCTCGACGAGCTGCTCGAGGCGCGCGAGCTCGGCCTCCAGCCAGTCGGCGTCGACGGGCGGGCGCGAGATGAGGTCGATCTTCGGGTGCTCGCTCGGCTCGGCGGTCTCGTCGTGGCCGACGAGCTCCTCGTGGAGCTTCTCCCCGGGCGCCGGGCCGATGAACTCGATCGCGATCTCCGTCCCGGGGTTCTTGCCGGAGAGCCGGATCATGTTCTCGGCGAGGTCGACGATCCGCACCGGCTCGCCCATGTCGAGGACGTAGACCTGGCCGCGGCCGCCCATCGCGCCCGCCTGGACGACGAGCTGCACGGCCTCGGGGATCGTCATGAAGAACCGGGTCATCTCGGGATGGGTCACCGTGACCGGGCCGCCGCGGGCGATCTGCCGCCGGAAGATCGGCACGACCGAGCCCGACGAGCCGAGCACGTTGCCGAACCGGACGGCGACGAACCGCGTCGACACGTCGGCGCGGTGGCCCCACGTCTCGACGATCCACTCGGCGAGCGCCTTCGACTGCCCCATCACCGTGCGCGGGTTCGCCGCCTTGTCGGTGGAGACCAGAACGAAGCGGCTCGCGCCGTACTCGGCGGCGACGTCCGCGACGACCCGAGTGCCGAGCGTGTTGTTGCGCACGGCCTCGATCGGGTTCGCCTCCATCAGCGCGACGTGCTTGTAGGCGGCGGCGTGGAACACGACCGTGGGCCGGTACTTCTCGAACACCTGGCGGAGCTTCGCCGGGTCGCGCACGTCTCCCACCACGGCCGCCGCGGCGAGGAACCGCCGTTCCCGGACGAGCTCGCGCTCGATCTCGAAGAGCGCCGGCTCGGCGTTGTCGAGCAGGACGAGCTTCGCCGGCCCGACCCGGGCGATCTGGCGGCAGAGCTCCGAGCCGATCGATCCGCCCGCGCCCGTCACCAGCACGACCTCGCCGGCGAGGTAGTCGGAGATCGACGCGAAGTCGACCTCGACGGGCTCGCGGCCGAGCACGTCCTCGACCTCGACGGGGCGCAGCTGCCGCGCGAGATCGGCGTCGCCGGAGACGAGGTCCGAGAGGCTCGGGAGGGTCTTGACGGGCACCTGGAGCGCACGCGTCGTCTCGACGATGCGGGCCCGCAGCTCGCCGGAGGCGGACGGGATCGCGATCAACACCTCGTCGGGACGCCGGTCCCGCACGACGTGATCGAGCTCGGCGATCGTCCCGATGACCCGGACGCCGTGGAGGCGGAGGTTCCGCTTGCGCGGGTCGTCGTCGAGGATCCCGATCGGCGTGTAGCCGAGCGCGGGGTTGCGCCGCATCTCCTTGATCACGAGCTGCCCGGCGTCACCGGCGCCGACGACGACCACGTCCTTGCCGCGCCCGCGACCCGGGAGCGGCCGCTCGATCAGCGTCCGCGCGAGCAGCCGCGAGCCCGCGACGAACGCGAGGCAGAGGAGCAGGTCCATGGCCCACACGCCCCGCGGGACGGCGGCACGGTGGACGTCGAAGAGGGTGAAGACGAGGAAGACGGCGATCGACGCGAGCACGACGCCGCGGACGACCGTCCACATGTCGCGCGTCGAGACGTAGCGCCACCAGCGCGTGTAGAAGCCCGCGAGGACGAAGACGGGCAGCTTGATCGCGACGACGAGCGCGATGATCGAGAGGTCGAGGTACCGGTCGTAGTAGACGGGCCGCGCCTCGTCGAAGCGGAGGATCCAGGCGAGCCACCACGCGAGCGCGACGAGCGCGGTGTCCGCGGCGATCTGCCAGATCGAGTGGCGGTTGATCGGGCTGCGCACGGACGCCCTGCCTAGACGGCGACGCCGGCCGCGGCGCGGACGACGGCGACGACGCGCTCCTGCTGCTCGGCGGTGACCCCGGCCCAGAGCGGCAGGGCGAGGTTCTCCGCGGCGGCGCGCTCGGTCTCCGGCAGCGATCCCTCGGCGTACCCGAGGTACGCCATCGCCGGCTGGAGGTGGAGCGGGCGCACGTAGTAGGAGGCGGACGCGATCCCGGCCTCCTGGAGGCCCGCAGCGATGCGGTCGCGCTCGGGCGAGCGCACGACGTACATGTGGTAGACGTGGCCCGCGTCGTCGTCGGGGAGCTCGACGTACGCGCCCAGTCCGAGGTCGGCGTACCGGGCGGCACCCTCCCGGCGGGCGCGGTTCCAACCTGCGAGCTGTGGGAGGAAGACCCGGAGGGCGGCGGCGTGGATCGCGTCGAGGCGCGAGTTCGACCCGACGAGCTCGAACGTCTGCTTGTCGAGCGACCCGTGGAACCGGAGCTTCCGGACGCGGTCTGCGATCGCGGTGTCGGTGCACGCGACGAGCCCGCCGTCGCCGAGGGCGAACAGGTTCTTGGTCGGGAAGAAGCTGAAGGTCGAGCAGACGCCGGTCGTGGCGATCCCGGGCGCGCCGAACGCCTGCGCCGCGTCCTCGAGGAGCGGCGGGCCGAGCGCCGCGAGCTCCGCGAGCGGCGCCGGGCGGCCGAAGAGGTGCACGGGGACGATCGCCGCCGTCCGCTCGGTGATCCGGCCCGCGACGTCCTCGGGGTCGAGGTTGAGCGTGACCGGGTCGATGTCGGCGAAGACCGGCACGGCGCCGACGCGCGCGATCGCCTCGGCCGTCGCGTAGAACGTGAACGCAGGGCAGATCACCTCGTCGCCGCGCTGGACGCCCATCGCCTCGAGCGCGAGGACGAGCGCATCGGTGCCGTTCGCGACGCCGATCGCGTGCGGCACGCCCAGGTAGGCGGCCGACTCGCGCTCGAACGCCTCGACCTCGGGGCCGAAGATGAAGCGGCCGGACTCGAGGACCTCGGCGAAGCGCTCCTTGAGCTCGGGGATGAACGGGGCGTACTGCGCCTTGACGTCGACGAGCGGGATCACGACCGGACGAGTGTACCCGGCCGACCCCCGGATCTCCCCTGCACAGGCCGGGTCAGACGGGCTCGTCGGCCGTCCCGCGACGGCGGCGCAGGTACCGCCACACGAGCGCGGCGGCGACCACGATCACGCCGAACGCGATCAGGTAGTCCACGTACCGGAACGCCTCGTGGAACTGCTCCCAGTTCGAGCCCGCCGCCCAGCCGGCACCCGCGAAGGCGAAGCACCAGATCGCCGAGCCGAGCAGCGTCAGCCAGACGTAGGGCCGGAACGCCCCCTCGAAGACGCCCGCCGGGACCGAGATGAACGAGCGCACGACCGGCGTGACCCGCCCCAGGAACACCGCCCACCCCTCCCACCGGTCGAACCAGCGCTCGGCGCGGTCGAGCTTGTGCTCGTCGAGGTGGAGCCAGCGACCGTGCCGTTCGAGCCAGGGGCGGCCGAGGTGGTCGCCGAGCCAGTAGCCGCCGATCGACCCGAGCAGGTAGCCGATCGTGCCCGCGACCGACATCGCGAGGTACGCGGGGAAGCCGCTCTCGAACTCGTAGCCGAAGAGGGTCACCGACTGGTCGACGAATGCCCCGGCGGCGATCGCGCCCGCGTAGACCATGACGAGCTCGCTGGCCGCGGGCAGCACGGCGTCGATCAGCATCAGGAGGAACACGGCGTAGAGGCCGTAGTTCCCGATCAGGTCCGTGACCGCGTCGCTGAGGGCGTGCAGCAGGTCGCTGAAGGCGTTCGCCACGAGCATCGTCGCGGAAGGCTAGCGTCGCCGTCAGCGGGCCTTGCGCAACGTCACGGGCGCGAGGAGCTCCGACCGCCCCACGTCGCTCGCGGCGACCACCCTGACCGTGAACGTCCCTGCGAGCCTGCGGCCGTTCACCCCGAGGCCGTTCCAGACGAGGCGCTGGTCGCCCGCGTCGAGCCGGCCGCCGCCGAGGAGGCGCCGGACGAGCGCGCCCTTCGCGTCCAGGATCGTGACCGAGACGCGCGCCGGGCGCGCCAGCCGCCAGGTGATCGGCAGCTCGCGCCCCTTCGGCGGGACGGCCCGCAGCCTCGGCGCCCGGAGGAAGCCGAGCGTGTCGTCGAGGACGAACGCCCGCGACATCTTCGAGCTCTGGCCGACGTCGTCGACGGCGCTCACGGCGAACGTCCAGCGTCCGGGCGCCGGGGCGGACGTGCCCGCCGGCGGGAACGCGACTGGATACGTGCCCGGGAGCTGCGCGGCCGTCGTCGTCAACGGCGGCGTCCCCGCGGGGCCGCGCAGGGTCAGCGTCACGGTCGACGGCCGGACGACGCGGTAGCGGAGCTCGGGCGACTCGGCGACGCCGTCGCCGTTCGGCGAGACGAGCAGGGGGGTCTCGGGCGCGAAGACGCCGCGGTAGGCCAGCATCAGCGCGGTCGAGATCGAGCGCTCGCGCCCGTCCGACGGGCGGTTGAGGAGGGCGCCGTCGAAGGCCATCGTCGTCGAGCCGCCGCTGTCGAGCCCCATCCCCGTCACGGCGCCGAGCCGGACGAGCGCCTGCGCGAGCTCGTAGTTGGTGAGCCCGATGCTGTACCCGGGCTGCCGCCCGTCGACCGCGACGAGCACGATCCGGCCGTCCCCCAGCTGGCCGACCGCGCTCCGCGGCGCGCGCGGCTCGAGCTGCTGCGTGCTGAAGATCTCACCCGACCGGTACAGCGCCTTGCCGTCGCGGACGAGCTGCGGCCCGCCGCCGATCGCGGAGAGCACGCCGGGCCACGCGGGCCGGAGCGAGAGCCGCACGGTCGTCGAGGTGCCGACCGGCGCCTCCGACGTCAGCGCGGTCGCCGAGAGCCCGCGCGCCACGAGAACCGCGCCGCCGGGTGGGATCGCGACCGAGCCGCCGTCCACGCGCTCCTCGAGCACGGGGGCGACGAGGTCGACCTCGGGGGTCGCGGCCGGGAACGGGAAGAGGACGGCCGCCACGCTGCCGGGGATCGCGGGCGTCACGTCCCCGTAGGCGTCGGTGTAGAGCGCGGAGCCGTCGACGCTCGGCGGGGCATTCAGCGCGCGGATCGTCCGGGTCGCGGTGAGCCCGCGCCACGAGCCGACGAAGGTGGCGCGGCGCACGTCGAGGGTGCCGTCGGACGTGACCCCGACGCTCGCGCGGCCGGTGTTCGGGGGGGTCACGAGCTGGCCGTCGCGGAGGAGGATCCCCGAAGGGCGGCCCGTGGCGAACGTGAAGTAGTCGCCGTTGACGCCGGCCGTCGTCGCCGTCGTCGCGAGGCGCTTCTGCATCGCCGTGAGCGTCTCCCGCCCGACGATCGTCTCGTTCGAGAGCACGGGCTCCAGCGTCGTCAGCCCGCCCGGCCGCGGTCCGCGGAGGACGTTGATCATGACCGGCCCGCGCGCGGTGAACTGGACGCCCGGCTCGTAGGTGACGCCCGGCCAGAGCTGGCGCGTCGCGGTGGCGGCGGGCTGGATCGCGACGACGGCGACGAGCACCGCCACGGCGAGGGCGAGGAGCGCGGGGCGCATCGAGCCCGAGGGTAGAGGAGCCTCCGCCGACCGCCCCGGATCCTCACGGATTCCGCACAGACGTCACAGGCGGCTTCCGCGATCGTGGAGACTGCGCTGCGTGCCGTCGGTCGTTCCCACCCTCTGCGGTGCGCTCACGCCCGTGACCTTCGCCGTCGGCGTCGCGCTCGGCGACCTCGCCCAGCCGGACGCCTTCAGCCCGCTCGACGACGACATCAGCGACCTCGGGGCGCTCACGGCGTCGAGCCCCTGGCTCTACAACCAGGTCGCGGCGGGCCTCACGGGGCTCCTCGTGCTCGGGTTCGCCGTCGGGCTCTGGCGCCTCCTGCCGCGGGAGAGCCGCCTCGGACGGCTCGGCGTCGCCGGTGTGGCGCTCGTCGGCGTCGGGCTCGTGCTCGACGGGCTCCTGCGGCTCGACTGCCAGGGCATCGACGCGAGCTGCGACAACGTCTCGTGGCACGCGTCGGCCCACAAGGTCGAGTCGGGCGTCACCGCGGCCGCACTCCTGCTCGCGCCGATCGTGCTGGCCCTCGCGTTCCGGCGCCTGCCCGCCTGGCGCGGGCTCTGGCTGCCGACCCTGCTCGCCACTCCGGCGGCGTTCGTCGCGAGCGCGGCGGCGAGCGCCCTCGGCACCGGGGCGGCGACGCGGGCCGGCAGCCTCGTCTGGTTCCTGTGGGTCGCATGCGTCGCGCTGGCCGCAGACGCGCCTGCTCGCAGGCGTCCGCCCGATACCGTGCGGGTATGAGCACGACCGCACCGGCGTCCCGGACTGCGCTCGTCGAGGGGCTGATGGAGCGGTTCCCGCACGTCCCGCGCGAGGCGGTGCTCAAGGAGGACCTGCTGCGGACGGGGATCGCGTTCGACGAGAGCGCCCTCAGCGACAACCTCGGCGGCGAGGTCAAGCCCAAGTCCTACTTCATCTTCTCCTTCGACCAGAAGCCGCTCGCGGAGCTCGGCGAGGCCGCCCGCCGGCGCCCGCCCGAGGAGCTCGCGCTGACCGGCGGCCCGTGGGAGCTGCGCCGCACGATCGTCTCGGTGCGCGTGAACCCCGCCTCGCCGTACCGCGTCGCGCGGGTCGAGGACGGCGCGCTCGGGCTCTCGCTCGACGGCCGTGCGGTCGCGGCGGTGGGCCTCCCG
>DASTKY010000176.1:0-3426 GCA_035715495.1 Gaiella sp.
GCTCGGGCTCCGCGGCCTCGAGCGACCCCGCGAGGCGCCTGCGGCGCAGGACGAGGGACCGCGGGACGCAGGCCTCCTCGGCGGGGTCGCCACGATCGCGCGCGAGCCGACGCTGCGCACCCTCGTCGGGCTGTACGCGGCGCAGACGCTCGTCGCGGGCGCGCTCAACGTGCTCGTCGTCGTCACGTCCTTCGAGCTCCTCGACCTCGACGACGCCGGCGTCGGCCTGCTCTACGCCGCCGTCGGCGTCGGCGGCCTCGTCGGCGGGTTCGTCGCCCTGCTGCTCGCCCCGGGCGGTCACCTCGCGCGCGACTTCGCGCTCGGGCTCGCGCTCTTCGGGCTCCCGCTCGCGTTGATCGGCGGCGTCCCGATCGCAGTGATCGCGGTGATCGCCCTGGCGATCATCGGGATCGGGAACTCGATCGTCGACGTCAACGCGCTGACGATCATGCAACGCGCCGTGCCCGACGACGTCCTCGGCCGGGCGCTGGGCGCGCTCGAAGGGCTCCTGCTCGCGACGCTCGGGCTCGGGGCGGTGCTCGCGCCGGTGCTCGTCGACCTGATCGGGCCGGAGGCCGCGCTCATCGCGACCGGAGCCGTGCTCCCCGTGCTCGCGCTCGTCAGCCGGCCGCGGCTGAAGGCGCTCGACGAGCGGACGGCGGCTCCCACCGCCACCGAGCTCCTCCGCCGCGTGCCGATGCTCGCCGCCCTCCCCGAGCCGGTGCTCGAGCGCCTGGCGCGCGAGTCGGTGCCCGTCTCCTACCCGGCGGGCTCGGTGGTCGTGCGGGAGGGCGAGGTCGGCGACCGCTTCTACGTCGTCGAACGAGGTGAGGTCGCCATCCTCGGCCGCCACTTCGGCCCGGGTGACGCGTTCGGCGAGATCGCGCTGCTCCGCGACGTGCCCCGCACGGCGACCGCGACCGCGGTCACGGACGTCTCGCTCGCCGCGCTGGAGCGCGAGCCCTTCGTCGCGGCCGTCACCGGGCATGCGCCGAGCGCCGCGAAGGCCGACGCGGTCGTCGCCGCGCGGCTCGGCTCGCTCACCGGCGCGCTCGACCCTCGGTGAGGACGGGCTCCCGGTCGTCGGCTTCCCCCTCGGGGGCGGCGACCGCGTCGTCGACGAGCTCCTCGGCCTCCTCCTCTTCCTCCTCCTCCATCCGCTTCAGCGCCGCGAACGAGAGGCCCTCGCGCGCCAGCATCACGAGGCCGACGCCGACGCCCACCGACATCTCGATCGCCTGCAGGACGAGCCCGTAGGCGAAGCCCGTCCCGTAGGGGACGCCGTACTGCGCGAGCGGGAACGCGACCGCCGCCTGGAGCAGGCCGACGTTGCCCGGCCAGAGCGGGAAGATCGTCGCGATGTTCATCAGCAGGAGGACGAGGGCGGCCGCCGGGAGCGGCACGTCGAGGTCGAAGGCGGCCGTGGCGGCCCACACGGCGAGGAGCTGGAGCGTCCAGCCCGCGATCTGGCAGAGGATCGCGGCGATCGCGGCCGACGGCACCCGGAGCACGGCGAGGCCCTGGCGCGCCATCGCGAGCAGGCGCCGCGCCGTCTGCCCGTGGACGGGCTCCGTGCCCGCCCGCCGCGCCGAGAGCATCGCGACCGTCAGGAGGCCGAGCCCGACGAGGCCGACGACGACGATGCCGGTCACGGCCCAGTGCGGGAGCTTCGCCGTCAGGAGGACGTAGACGACGAGGAGCGCGATCGGGAAGATGTCGAAGACGCGGTGCGCGAAGACGGTCCCGAGCAGCTTCGCGCCCGCCCCGGTTCCCTCCGGCAGGTGGCCGCGAAGGACGGCCACGCGCGCGAGCTCGCCGGCCCGGGCGGGCAGGACGGCGTTCCCGAGGAGGCCGACGCCGAAGGCGGAGAAGACGTTGCGGAAGCCCGGCTGCGGCTCCGGGATCGCCTGGTGGATCGTGAGGTTCCACGCCCACGCGCGCACCCCGACCGAGAGCAGGTTCAGCAGGACGGCGAGCAGCACCCACCGCCAGGTCACGGACGCGAACGCGTCGTAGACCGTGTCCCACTCCGGCCCCCGCCACCAGAGCACGAGGAGCGTGACGACGAGCGTGGCCAGCACACCCAGCCCCCGCATCCAGGGGTTGACGTACATCGCGCGCAGGAGCTTCACGCGGCCCTGGCCTCCGAGATTCGCTCGCTCCCCACGACCCGCTCGTAGATCCCCTCGAGCCGCGCTGCGATGTCGGACCAGGCGTAGTGGCGCTCCGCCCGCTCGCGGGCCGCGGCGCCCATCGCGGCCCGGGCCGGCTCGTCCGCGAGCAGGCGCTCGACGCCCTCGACGAGCGCCGGCACGTCGTCCGGCGCCACGGAGACTGCCGTCTCGGGCGTGACCACCTCGCGGTAGCCGTCGATGTCGGAGGCGACGACGGGCGTGCCGCAGGCGAACGCGCGCGTGAGCACCATCCCGAAGCTCTCGCCGCCGAGCGACGGCGCGACGAGCGCCTTCGTCGAGCGCAGCAGGTCGGTCAGCTCGTCCTGCGAGAGGAAGCCGACGACGTCGATCCCCTCGTCGGGCACGTCGAGCCTCGTCAGCAGCAGGCGCACGGCGAGCGGGTCGGCGCCCGCGATAACGAGGCGTGCGCCCGTCCGGCGCCGGAGCTCGGGCCACGCGCGGAGCAGCACCTGGAGACCCTTGCGCGGCTCCTGGCGGCCGGCGAAGACGATCGTGTGCTCACGGCCCGACGGGTCGGCCTCGGAGGGGATCAGGACGCCGTTCGGGACGACCTCCCAGGGGCCGCCCAGCCAGCGGTCGGCGGAGGCGCGCGCCTGCTCCGAGACGGCGATCCGCTGGTCGACCCGGTCCTGGAGGAAGCCCCAGAAGTGCATGCCCATGGGCATCCAGCCGAGGTCGCCGGACGCGTGGTGGGTCGCGACCATCGGCGCCTTCGCGACCGCGAGGACCGCGACGCAGATCGCCGGGGTCATCGGCTCGTGGAGGTGGAGCACGTCGAACCGCTCGCGCTCGAGCACGCGCCGGACCCGGAAGAGCGTCCGCGGGCTGAGCACGATGTTGGGCAGCGAGCCGTTCGCGGGGACGATCACGGACCGCCCGACGGGGATCACGTTCGCCGGCGGGCCGCCGTGTCTGCCGACACGCGGATGGAGGACGCGCGTGAACTGGCCCGGGGGGTCGTTGCCCATCACGAGCCTCACGTCGTGCCCCCGCGCCTCGAGTGCCTGAGCCTGGAGCTCGGCGTGTTCGACGACGGCGCCCCAGAACGACCACGAGAACGGCACCACGATGCCGATCTTCATCGCCGCGAAGCCTATGCAACTCGGGCAGCCCGGCGTGGGCGAGCGGCGAGCCCGCTCAGTCGGTGACGCCCGGCCGGACGCGCTCCCACGCGTCGGCCAGGGTCTGCAGCTCCCGCTCGTCGAAGTGCGAGAGGAACCGCCTGCGCACC
>DASTKY010000177.1:0-2981 GCA_035715495.1 Gaiella sp.
GAGGCAGGCGCGAGATCCCGGCCGAGGAGTTCTTCGTGACGCACTTCCTGACGGCGCTCGCGCCGGGCGAGCTCGTCGTCGAGACGGTGTGGCCGCTTCCGGGCGAGGAGGCCTGCGCCTTCCAGGAGCTCGCGCTGCGCCACGGGGACTTCGCGCAGTCGATGGCGTGCGCCGTGCTCACACGCGACCGCGACGGCGTCGTCGTCGAGGCCACGATGGCGGTCGGCGCGGTGACCGACCGGCCGACCCGGCTGGCCGAGGTCGAGACGCTCCTCGTCGGCTCGCGCGGCGCCGAGGCCGCGGCGGACGCGGGCGCGCTGGCCGCGCGCACGGTCGACCCGCCCGGGACGATGCACGCGAGCCCGGCCTACCTCCGCGAGCTGACCGGCACGCTCGTCCGCCGGGCGATCGAGGCGGCGACGTGATCGAGGTCGAGACGACCGTCAACGGCCGCGTCGTGCGCGAGACCGTCGAGCCGCGTCTCGTCCTCACGGACTTCCTCCGCCACCGGCTCGGGCTGACCGGGACGCACGTCGGCTGCGAGCACGGGGTGTGCGGCGCGTGCACGGTCCTCGTCGACGGCGTCGCCGTCCGCGGCTGCTGCCTGCTCGCGGTGCAGGTCGACGGCTCCGAGGTCGAGACCGTCGAGTCGCTCGCCGGCACCGGCCCGCTCACGGCGCTCCAGGAGTCGTTCCGCCGCCACCACGCGCTCCAGTGCGGCTTCTGCACGCCGGGGATCCTGATGGCGGCGACCGACCTCCTGCGGCGCGGCGCCCCGAGCCGCGCGGAGATCGTCGACCTGCTCTCCGGGCACCTCTGCCGCTGCACCGGGTACGCGCCGATCGTCGACGCGATTGACGCTTGTGTTCTCTCAACACAGGCGCGAGGAGCTCCGTGAACCTCGCGCGCTCCCTCCTCGGCGCCTGCGAGCGCCATCCGGAGCTCGAGGCCTTTCCCGGCCTCCGCTACGGCGACCTCCTGCCGCGCGTCCGGCGGCTGGCCGGCGGCCTCGGCGTCGAGCCGGGCGAGCGGGTCGCCGTCGTCCTCGACAACCGGCTCGAGACCGCCCTTCTCTACTGGGCGGCGCAGTGGTGCGGCGCCGTCGTCGTCCCGCTCTCGTGGCGGCTCTCGGCAGAGGAGCTCGGCTACTGCCTCGAGGACTGCGGCGCGCGCGTCGTGGTCCGCGACGGCGACGCGCTGCCCGAGGGCGAGGAGCACCCGGGCGCGCTCGACCGCGACGAGCGCGAGGTCTCGCTCCTGCTCTACACCTCGGGGACGACCGGCAGGCCGAAGGGCGTGCCGCGCAGCCACGCGGCCGACCGGGCCGGCGGGTGGTCGCAGGCGCTCCAGCACGGCTACCGCTTCGGCGACCGCACGCTCGGCGTGATGCCGCTCTACCACACGATGGGGATCCACTCCCTCGTCGCGATGCACCTCGTCGGCGGCTGCTTCGTGCCGCAGGCGCGCTGGGACGCGGGAGAGGCGCTGCGGCTGATCGAGTCCGAACGGATCACCTCGCTCTACCTCGCCCCGACGCTCTTCCACGATCTCGTCCACCACCCGGAGCTCGCGGCACGCGACGTCTCGTCGGTCCGCGCGCTCGGGTATGCGGGCGCGGCGATGACCTCGACGCTCGTCCGCCGCTGTGCCGACGTCTTCGACCCCGAGGTCTTCGTGAACCACTACGGCTCGACGGAGGTCTACACCTTCACGATCGGTCGCGACCAGCTCGGCAAGCCAGGCTGCGCGGGCCGCCCGGCCGTGAACACCCGACTCCGCTTCGGCCGCGACGGCGAGATCGAGGTCGAGCTCTTCTCGGACGAGGCGTTCGGCGGGTACTGGAACCGCCCCGACGCCGATGCGAAGGCGATCCGGGACGGCTGGTACGCGACCGGCGACACCGGGCACCTCGACGAGGACGGCGACCTGTGGCTCGACGGCCGGGTCGACGACATGATCGTGACCGGAGGCGAGAACGTGCACCCGCTCGAGGTCGAGGACGTGCTCGCGTCGCACCCCGGCGTCGTCGAGGTCGCGGTGGTCGGCATCGCCGACGAGCGCTGGGGCCAGCGCGTCGCGGCGGTCGTCGTCGGCGCGGCGACGGACGAGGAGCTCGACGCCCACTGCCTCGCGTCGCCGCTCGCCCGCTTCAAGCGCCCGCGCGAGTACCGTCACGTCGACGCGCTCCCCAAGTCCGCTTCGGGGAAGATCCTCCGCAGGATGCTGCGCGACGAAACGGGGGCGAACGCATGACCGACTACGACGGGTTCAGGGTCGAGCGCGAGGGCGCGGTCGCGACGATCACGCTGGACGTGCCGGGGAAGTTCAACCGGGTCTCGATGACGGCACGCGACCAGCTCTCGGCGGTCTTCGCGGAGCTCGACCGCGACGACGCGGTCGCGTTCGTCGTCGTCACCGGGGCCGGCGGCGCCTTCACGGCCGGCGGCGACATCGCGGGGTTCCTCGAACGCTCGCCGTGGGAGGTCTCGCAGCTCGCGAAGAACGTCGCGGCGCCCGAGCGCTGCTCGAAGCCCGTGATCGCACGGCTCGAGGGCTACGTCTTCGGCGTCGGCCTCGAGCTCGCGCTCGCGTGCGACTTCCGGCTCGCGGCGGACGACGTCCAGCTCGGGCTGCCCGAGGTGACGATCGGGATGATCCCGGGGTCGGGCGGCACGCAGCGCCTCGCCCGCCTCGTCGGGCTGGGCCGGGCGAAGGACATCGTCATGCGCGGCCGCCGGATCCCCGCCGAGGAGGCGCTGGCGCTGGGCCTCGTGACCGCGGTCGTGCCGACGGCGGAGCTCGACGGCGCGGTCACCGGACTCGTGAACGAGCTCTCGCGCCACTCGCCGCTCGCGCTCGCGATGGCGAAGCGCGTGCTGAACACGGCGTACGACGGCCCGCTCCACACGGGGCTCGAGCTCGAGGGCCTCGCGTACGGGCTCCTGCGCCAGACGCACGACTTCCGCGAGGGCGTCGAGGCG
>DASTKY010000178.1:0-2780 GCA_035715495.1 Gaiella sp.
CGCGGCCGCGCCGTCGACGATCACCGAGTGCGGGATGCCGAGCTGCTCGAGCTCCCACGCCGTCAGCCGGCTGCCCTGCAGCAGCGGCCGGGTCTCGTCGACCCAGACGTGCTCGACGAGGCCCGCCTCCGCCGCAGCGCGGATCGCACCCACCGCCGAGCCGTAGCCCGCCGTGGCGAGCCCGCCCGCGTTGCAGTGGGTGAGCACGCGCGCGTGATTCGGGAAGAGCTCCACCGCGTGCGCGCCCATGCGCCGGCAGCGCTCCACCTCGTCCGCGTGGAGAGCCTCCGCCCGCCCGCGGGTCGGCTCGGGCCGCATCGCCTCGAGCGCCCAGCGGAGGTTCACCGCGGTGGGGCGCGAGGCGGCGAGCACCTCGAGCGCCTCGTCGACGTCGTCGCCGCGCTCGGCCGCGAGCGCGAGGCCGTAGGCGGCCGCGACGCCGATCGCGGGCGCGCCGCGGACGGCGAGGACGCGGATCGCCTCGGCGAGCTCCGCCGCGGTCGCGCAGCGCAGCTCGACCTCCTCCTCCGGCAGGAGGCGCTGGTCGAGGAGGACGACGGCGTCATCCTCGAGCCTGACGATCCGGTGCGGCGGCAGCTCCCCCGTCATCTCGCGCGAGCCTAGACGAGCCCGAAAGGCCGAGCGCGCCCCCTGCGGGCGCGCTCGCGTTCCTTCGGTTGGCAGGAGGTCGGCTCAGGTGCCCTCGTCCCACGAGGCGAGGTACGTCGCCTGCTCCTCGGTCAGCTCGTCGATCGCGACGCCCATCGTCGCGAGCTTCAGCCGTGCGATCTCGGCGTCGATCTCGGTCGGCACGTCGTACACCTTCCGCTCGAGCGACGCGGCGCTCGCGATCACGAACTCGGCCGAGAGAGCCTGGTTCGCGAACGACATGTCCATCACCTGGGCGGGATGCCCCTCGGCGGCGGCGAGGTTGACGAGGCGGCCCTCCGCGAGGAGGAAGACCTTGCGGCCGTCGGCGAGCGTGAACTCCTCGACGAACGCGCGCGCCTCGCGCGTGTCGGTCGCGAGAGACCGGAGCGCGGGGATGTCGATCTCGACGTTGAAGTGCCCGGTGTTGGCGAGGATCGCGCCGTCCTTGAGGCGCTCCATGTGCGCCTTCGAGATCACGTGCTTGTCGCCCGTCGCGGTGACGAAGATGTCGCCGACCTGCGCGGCCGCCGCCATCGGCATCACCTGGAAGCCGTCCATCACCGCCTCGAGCGCCTTCATCGCGTCGACCTCGGTGACGACGACGTGCGCCCCGAGCCCCTTCGCCCGCATCGCGACGCCGCGGCCGCACCAGCCGTAGCCGGCGACGACGAAGGTCCGCCCGGCGAGCAGGACGTTGGTCGCGCGGATGATCCCGTCGATCGTCGACTGGCCCGTGCCGTATCGGTTGTCGAAGAGGTGCTTCGTGCGCGCCTCGTTGACGGCGACGACGGGGAAGCCGAGCTTGCCGTCGCGCTCGAGGGCCCGCAGCCGGATCACGCCCGTGGTCGTCTCCTCGGTGCCGGCGATCACGTCGCCGAGCTGCTCGCGGCGGGCGGAGTGGAGGATCCCGATCACGTCGGCGCCGTCGTCCATCGTCACGTGAGGGCGATGGTCGATCGCGGCCTCGAGGTGCTGGTAGTAGGTGTCGTGGTCCTCGCCCTTGATCGCGAAGGTCCCGATCTCGTAGGCGTCGACGAGCGCGGCGGCGACGTCGTCCTGGGTCGAGAGCGGGTTGGAGGCGCAGAGCACGACCTCCGCGCCGCCGGCCTTGAGCGTCCGCATGAGGTTCGCGGTCTCGGTCGTGACGTGGAGGCAGGCGGAGACGCGGTACCCGGCGAGCGGCTGCTCGCGCTCGAAGCGCTCGCGGATCGCCGTGAGCACCGGCATCTGCCGGTCCGCCCACTCGATCCGGCGCACGCCCTCGGCGGAGAGGGCGAGATCCTTGACGTCGTGCTTGATGGTCGTGGCCATGATTCCTTTCGGGTCTCGGTCGGACTCGGTCTCGGTCAGGCTGCGAGCAGCCGCTCGTGCTTCCGCTGCTCCCAGGCGATCCAGTCGGCCTCGCTCGCACCCTCGGCGGGCACGGTCGCGCCGGTCAGCCAGCGCTCGACCGCGGCGCGCAGCTCGGGCTCGCGACGCAGCCGGACGACGAACGCGACGTCGTCGAGCTCCACGTCGTGCCGTCGCCGTAGCTCCGCGAGCCCGCGCAGCAGCTCGAGCTCGTGCTCGGCGTAGCAGCGGTAGCCGGACGCGTTCCGCTCCGGGACGACGAGGCCGGTGGCCTCGAGGTAGCGGAGCATCCGCGGCGACCAGCCCGTCTGGGCGGCCGCCTGGCTCACGGTCGAGCTCGGCACGTGGACAACCTTACCACAGTTGTGTGAAGGTTGGCGATGCGTCTAGGCTCGGGCCGTGCGCGTCCACGTGATCAGCGACATGGAGGGCGTCTCGGGCATCGTCCGGGGTCGCCAGACCCTCGGCGGCGCGCCGATGTACGACGAGGGGCGGCGCCTCTACACCGAGGAGATCAACGCGGCGGTCCGCGGCGCGAAGGCGGCCGGCGCGACCGAGATCGTCGTCATGGACTGCCACGGCGCCGGCGAGGAGTGGTCGTTCAACTCGCTCGTCCCCGAGCTCCTCCACCCCGACTGCGAGTACGTCGTGCAGGAGGACTGGACCGAGTACACAGGGTTCCTCGAGGAGGGCTGCGACGCGGCGCTCCTCGTCGGGATGCACGCGATGGCGGGCGCGGGGCGCGGCGGCATGAATCACACCGTCTCCGGCCGGGACTA
>DASTKY010000179.1:0-4115 GCA_035715495.1 Gaiella sp.
GCGTCGGCCCCGGGGGACGGCTCGTGTTGGAGAATCGGGCCCCGCTCGTCGCCGACTACGTCCTCACGCAGCCCGAGATCGGCCTCCTGGGCCGGCGGGTCGCAACCGGCACCGGTGCCGGTCTCGTACTCTGGGAGACGGACCGGCAGGTGACCCTGACCGACCCGGGGCTCCGCGCCGCCGACATAGCCTCGGCCGACTGCGGCTAGCGGGTGGCGTGCGCGGCGAGCGGCTTCACGGCCCGCACGCCGACGATCACCTCGTAGAGCCGGTCGTGGGCCGCGAGCTCGTCCGGTCGCAGGTCGGAGGCGGCGAGCCCGTAGAGGAACCCCGACGCGGTCAGCACGTTCCCGTACGCGCGCGCCTCCGCGTTCCCCTCCCCGAACGCCTCCTCGGCGAGCCGGCGGGCGGAGCGCGCCGTGAAGTGCCACCACTCGCCGTACTGCTCGTCCTCCGGCGGCGAGAGCTTCGTGATCCCGGGCACCGTGGCGAGGAGCACCCCGCCCGGGGCGAGGATGCGGTGGAGCGTCGCGAGCGCCGCGCGCACGTCGTAGACGAACTGGAGGGTCTGCGTCACGATCGCGCAGTCGAACGCGTCGCTCGGGATCTGCGGCGCGTCCGTCAGGTCGCCGACGATCGTCGCGTGCGGGTTGCCCTCCGTCGCCATCAGGATGTCGCTGCGCTCGACGCCGCGGCCGAAGCGCGTCGTGTAGTCCGGGGCGGCGATCTCGAGGACGCGCCCGCGGATGTCTGCGGCGTGGCCGCCGACGAACTCCTCGACGTAGACGCGGTCGATCGGCGTCCCCCGCTCGAAGCCCCAGTTCGGGTCGATCGGCGTCACGCGGCGGAGGTCGCCGAGCTTGGGGGGACGCCGGCGCCGCCAGTCGATCCACGCCGCCCGGACCGGCCGGAGGCGGCGCCGCACGGGCTGCGGGACGACGCTGCGCAGGGACGGGGAGCGGCCTCCGGCCAAGGCGCGATCATAGGGCGTCGTGAGCGGGCTCCTGCCAGCGGGGGTGCCGGGGCGCCGGGTCGTCGTCGTCTCGCCGCACCTCGACGACGGCGTGCTCTCGCTCGGCGCGGCGATGGCCGCGTGGAGCCGGGCCGGCGCGCGCGTCGAGCTGCTCACCGTCATCGGCTGCGATCCCGCGTCGGAGGCGCCGGCGGGCGGCTGGGACCGCCGCGGCGGCTTCGCGACGGAGGGCGACTCGGCCCGCCTGCGGCGGGAGGAGGACCGCCGCGCGTGCGCGATCCTCGGGGCGACCCCGGTCTGGCTGCCGTTCGGGAGCGTCGACTACGAGCGCCACGGGGACGAGGAGGAGGTCCGCCGGGCGGCCGCCGGGGCCGTCGGCGACGCCGACCTCGTGCTCCTCCCGGGATCGCCGCTCAGCCAGCCCGATCACGAGTGGCTCGTGCGCGCGCTCCTCGCGGACGGGCTCGACGCGTCGAGCGTCGCGCTCTACGCCGAGCAGCCGTACACGCGGCGCACCGGAGCCGCGCCGGAGGCGCCCGCGTGGCTCACCGAGGCGGTCGGGGCGGCCACGTTCGCACCGGTCCCGACGCGGCTCCTCGACCGCCGGGCGAAGTGGCGCGCGATCCGGTGCTACCGGTCGCAGCTGCCCTTGCTCGGGATGGGTCGGAGCCTGCGGCGCGGGCCGCACCGCCTCGCCCTCGCTCCCGAGTTGGTCGCCTGGCGCCCGGACTAACCTCCCGGCGGCATGAAGCTCGTCATGACCCTCCTCGTGCGCGACGAGGCCGACGTCGTCGACGCCCAGATCGCGTACCACCTCGACGCCGGGGTCGACGAGGTCGTCGCCACCGACAACCGCTCCAAGGACGCGACGACGGAGATCCTCGAGCGCTACGCGGGCGAGGGCGTGCTCCACCTGATCCGGGAGCCCGGAGACGACCTGCGCCAGAGCGAGTGGGTCACGCGGATGGCACGGCTCGCCGCGACCGACCTCGGGGCGGACTGGGTCCTGAACGCCGACGCGGACGAGTTCTGGCACGCCCGCGGGACGACGCTGAAGGAGCTCCTTGCGGCGGTCCCCGCGCGCTACGGCGCGGTGCGCGGCGCCTGGCGCAACTTCGTCCCGCGGCCCGAGGGCGAGCCGTTCTTCGCCGAGCGGATGACGGCGCGGCTCTGCACGCCGAGCTTCCACCCGCACCCGCTCAGCACCCATTTCAAGTCGGCCCACCGCGCGCGGCCCGACATCCGGATCGGCCGCGGCAACCACGAGGCGCTCGCGGACGACCTCGTCGCGCTGCGCGGTTGGTACCCGATCGAGATCCACCACTTCCCCGTCCGGTCGCTCGAGCACTGCCGGCGCAAGTACGTGACGCAGTTCGTCGCACTCGAGCGGAACGCCGAGAAGGGGATCCCCGGGCACATGGCCGAGGCGTACGCCGCCTACCGCGAGGGCGCGCTCGACGCGTTCTACGCGCCGCTCGTCGTCGACGACGAGGCGCTCGCGGCGGGTGTCGCGGACGGCGCCTACGCGATCGACACGCGGCTCCGCGACACGCTCCGCCGCCTCGGCTTCGGAACTCCCGAGCCCGCGCAGCCGGCGGGGGAGCCCGCGGGGACCGCGGTCGAGGACGCCGCCGGCTTCGCCGCCGAGTACACGGCGCTCTTCGAGGCCGATCTCGGGGCGTTCTACGGCGCGCGGATCGACGAGCTCGAGGCGCGCCTCCGCACCCTCGAGCAAGGCCCCGCCGCGCGCGCCCGCCGCCTCGTCGGAAGCCCCCGCCCGTGAGAGCCGGGCTCGGGCGGCTCCTGGAGCTCGTGCCGACGCGCCGGGCCGCGCTCGTCCTCTTCGCGGTCGCGCTCGGGGTGTTCTGGTTCCAGGCCCTCGGCTGGCCGATGGCCAAGGGCAGGGACACGTGGGACTACCTCGTCTACTACCTCCAGCTCTTCGACTCCGACCCGCCGCTCTCGCAGGTCCAGCTCTTCCGCGCCCCGCTCACGCCGCTCGTCGTCGGGCTGCCGATGGACCTCGGCGGCACCGTCCTCCTCGAGATCGTCTTCGGCCTGCTCTTCGCCGGGTCGGTCGTCGCGTGGAGCGCGGCCGCGCTCACCTTCGGCCGGATCCCCGCGCTCGCCTCGGCCGTCCTGCTCCTCGTCTATCCCGGCTGGGCGACCCTCTACCACCAGGCGTCGAGCGACGCGGTCTTCGCGACCGGGCTCGCGGTCTGGGCCCTGATCCTCGCGCGGACGATGACGCGGCCCTCGACGCGCGGGTTCGTCGCGCTCGGCCTCGGCCTCGCCGCGCTCGTGCTGATCCGGCCCGCGAACCAGGTGCTGCTCCCCGCCGTGCTCGCGCCGCTGCTCGCGGCCGCGGTGCCGTGGCGCCGCCGCCTGACGTGGGTCGCCGTGTGCTGCGCGGCCGCCGTCCTCCCGCTCGCCGGCTGGGCCGTCCACAACGACGTCCGCTACGACGACCTCACCGTCACCCGGGGCGGGCGGGCGTGGGTGCCCTTCCTGCGCGTGTTCACGGCGGATCGCGCGATCTCGCCGGACCACGGCCCCGCGTCGAGGCGGCTCGGCGAGCTCGTGCGGGACGAGGTGCTCCCGAAGCCGCCCTTCGCGTCCCTCGACGTCCCGCTCGACGCGTACTTCGCGAACGGCTCGAACTACGAGACCGTCCGCCTGATCGCGCTCTCCGACCGCGTCCTCGGCCGCGACAGCAACTACGACGTCATGTTCGACTCCGCGGTCGAGGCGATCCGCGCCGACCCCGGGTCGTACGCGCGCGGCGTCGCCGACGTCGCCTGGGAGTTCCTGACGCAGCGGCCGCTGCGCGAGAGCGTGGCGCCGCGGGCGCAGACGGCGCCGGCGCCCCCGCCGCCGACGTTCGAGAGCGACGGCGTCGTGCTGCCGAACCCCCAGGCGAACATCCTCCTCGACGGCGTCCCGTACGGCTTCGTCTGGTGCGCGTCCGACTACATCGACTCGTGCATCCTCCGGGACCCGTCCGCCGTCTTCGACGATCCGGCGCTCCAGCGCCGCTACCGCGAGGTCGTCTCCCAGGTGCGGGCCTGGGACGCCGAGCTCCCGGCCCGGACCGGCGAGGCGTGGCCGACGGAGATCCTCAACCGGATCACGCCGCGGTTCC
>DASTKY010000180.1:0-3615 GCA_035715495.1 Gaiella sp.
GACGCCCGCCAGCGCGACGTAGCCGAGGAGCGTGATCAGCGCGGCCGGAGCCGCCTCCCGGCGCCCCTCCGCCCGGGCCTGAGCGTCTGCGCTCGGCATGCCGGAAGCTTGCCCGTGCGCTCTGCCTCACGCCGCCCGCCGGTGTCGCGAGCGTCACACACGGTGCGTCGCCGGCGTCGGCGACGACGGGGGAGCAGCGTCCTACGCTCGCGGCATGAAGACCGGTCGCCACACAGAGGCCCCGGCAACCCACGGAGAAGGAGGGTGATCGTGCTCCCCGGAGACGTCTTCGTCCGACAGCGGCTGGTGCTCCACCATCGAGCCTCGCTCGCCCGCGAGACGCGCGTGCCGGCCTGGCAGCGTCGCGACACAGCGACGCACTCGGTCCCGACCCGCCGGCGCGGCCGCCGGCTGCGGCTGCTCTTCCGGCTCCGCCCCGTGCACGGCGCAACCTGAGCCGCCGACGCTCAGGCGCTCCAGACGACGTCGATCGCGCGGTCGAGCCCGGGCAGCGGCAGGGTCGCGGCCTCGGCCTCGACCGCCTCGCGGAGCGAGCGCGACGGCCGCCCCCACGCGTCGATCCGCACGGTGTGCTGCGCGCGCCGCCAGGTCCCGCGGATCTCGCCCTCGACGAGGAGCGCGCCCGGCCACACCCGCGAGGTCCAGAGCAGCTCCCGCCGCTCCGCCCGTGGGACGAGGAGCTCGCGTTCCGCGCCGTCGAGCAGGAAGTACGCGTCGCCGCTCGGCAGGAGGCGGGCGGGCGCCGGCACGGCCTCGGCGGCCCGCACGGCGGCCTCGTCGTCTGCGAGCAGGAGCTCGTCGCCGAGCGGCGAGCGGACGGGCAGCAGCGACTCCGCGAGCGAGGCGAACGCGTCCGCGCCCGCGCGCCTGGAGATCCCCGCCCAGCGCGCGAAGCCCTCGGCCGTCGTCGGCCCGAAGACGTGCAGGTAGCGCCGCGCCAGCTCGCGGCAGGCGTCGGCCGGCTCGATCTCGGGCGTCGGCACCGTCCAGATCGTCGGCGCCCGGGCGCCCTCCCACCGGATCGCCACCGTTCCGGTCGGCGCGGCGTATCTCGGATTGGCCCCGATCGCCCGCCCGGCCTCGCGGTCGGTCCTGCGAGCGCCGTCGAGGTACGCCTGGAGCCGCGCGGCGACCTGCTCAGCCTTCGCGCGGCTCTTGCCGCGCGCGGGCAGCCTGGCGCGCGTGAACAGCGCGAAGTCGGGCTTCGCGACGACGTACGTGCTGTACCGCGGCCCCCACACCTGGACGAGCGCGGGGTGCTCCCAGCTCGTCGGCTCGACCCCGGTGAGCCGGGCGTGGAGCGAGAGAAGCGCAGCGCGCGGCATGCTGTCCTGCAGCCCGGCCCACGCCGCCCGGCGCAGCGACGCCTCGCTCAGCGGCACCCGCTCGTCGAGCCCTCCGACCCGCCGTCGGAACGCGAGGATCTGCCGTCGTGTGAGCCGAAGGCGCGCCTGCATCGAACCCGCAGGCAACCTAGTCGACGGTCGCCGAGGCGGGTCGCCCTCGTCAGGCGCGCGCGATCAGGTGGCGGAACTCGTTCTCGAGCACGTAGCCGCCCTGGGGGGTGCGGTACGGCGCCAGCCCGGCCACGACCGCCGCCTTCGCCTCCGCCTCTCGCTCGGGCCCGACGAGGAGCGCGAGCCCGGCGGGCGCCACCATGGCCCGGGCGAGGGTCTCCTCGTCGGGAAAGCGGTACGCGAGGCTCGCGTCGAACGTCGACTCCGGGGCAAGGCCTGCGGCCACGGCGAGCGCCTCGAGCGCCCCGGGGACCGAGAGGTCTGGGTCGGGTGGCGCGTCGGGCGGTCGCGGGGGGAAGAACGGGCGGGCGATCTCCTTCATCGCCTCGAGGGAGCAGCGCTCGTGCGCGCCCCAGACCTGGATCACGACCGTGCCGCCGGGCCGGGTGACCCGCCCCGCCTCGCGCAACGCGCCGACCATGTCGTTCGCGAAGAAGAAGGACGTGAAGCCGGTGACGACGTCGAAGGCGTCGTCGCCGTAGGGCAGGGACTCCATGTCGCCGACGCGGAGCTGAGCCTCGGGCACGCGCCTCCGGGCGTGCGCGACGAGGGCCTCCGACGCGTCGATCCCGTACACCTCGGCGCCGCGGTCGGCCGCCAGGCGGAGGAAGACCCCGGCGCCGCTGCCGACGTCCAGCACGCGCAGGCCGGCGACCGGCGCGAGGCGCGCGAGCACGGCCTCGTAGCCCGGCGCCTGCTGCTCCTCGCTCAGCGCCCAGTCGTCGGGCCGCGCACCCCACAGCGGCCCCCAGCGCTCCGCGCTCCCGCGCGCCTGCGTCGCGGCGTCCATCTCCGCTCCCTCCGTTAGACTACGGAACATAGGTATAAACTATGAACCGTAGCTATGTCAAGCACTGAGCTCAGCCTCTTCTCCTACGAGATCCTCGGCCTCGTCGGCCGTGGCGGCGCGGGCGCGCACGACCTGCTCCGGATGGCGCGCCGCGGCCGGATGCTCGACTGGGCGGGCGAGAGCCAGTACTACGTCGAGCCCAAGCGGCTCGCGAAGCTCGGCTACCTCGAGGCACGCCGCGAACCGGGCAAGACCCGCGAGCGGACGGTCTACACGCTGACCGACAAGGGGCTCGAGGCGCTCCGCGACTACGCGCGCACACCCGTGCGCTTCACCCCGTTGAAGAGCGACCCCCTCCTCCGCCTGCTGATCTGCGACCTCGTCGGCGAGCCCGTGACGCGGGCGAGCATGGCGACGCTGCGGGAGGACGTCGCCGACCTGATGGAGCGGCTCGACGAGAGCGAGGAAACCGCCCGGACGCTCGAGCACCGGAGCACGTACCTGCTGCTCGCCGTGGACTTCCTGCGGAGCTACCTCGAGCTGCATCTCCGGCTCGTCGACGAGGTCGAGCGCACGCTCGACGCCGGCGAGCAGGCCGACGCGACCGCCGGCTGACCGCCGGGGAGAAGGGCGGCGCGCGGCCGGCCCTCAGGCCGTCAGCGTCTGCCGCGTCGCGATCGCGCGCCGGGCCACCTCCAGCGCATGCTCCGTCTCGCCCAGCTCGGCGAGGAGGTCCGACCACCGGCGATAGAGGTCGACGAGCATCGCCTCGTTCTCGTGGCCCTGGAGCTCGTCGGCCGCGGCCTCGTAGAGCGTGAGCGCGCTCGCCGTGTCGCCGCTCTCGGCGTAGACGTCCGCGAGCACCGAGAGCGCCCGCGCGGAGTCGACGCTGCTCAGCCCCTCGACCCGGCGCACGAGGTCCGCGGCGAGGCGCTGCGCCTCGTCGTTGCGGCCGAGGGCCGTGAGCGCGCGTGCCCGCTCGAGGTCGAAGGTCGCGTGGAGCGTGTCGTCGTGCTGCCGCTCGACGAGCGGGAGCGCGGTCTCGAGGAGCCCGAGCGCCTCCGCCGGCCGGTCGCGCTCGAGCTCGATGTACGCGAGGAGCTGGTGGGCTCGCGCCGCGTACGCGTCGTGCTCCGTCGTCTTGATCAGCGCGAGCGCCTCGCGGGCGTGGACCGCGGCGAGGTCGTTGTTGCCGCGCGCCGTCTGGAGCCGCGACTGCGACCACAGGCAGCGGGCGCGGGCGATCGGGTCGGCGGTCTGCCCGAGCTCGGCGAGGGTCTCGCCGAT
>DASTKY010000181.1:0-2868 GCA_035715495.1 Gaiella sp.
ACGGACTCGTGGACGTAGAGATACGCGCCGCCCGCCGTGCCGACTGCGACGACGGCGAGGACGAGCGTCGCCCAGCCGAGGATCCGCAGCGCGAGGGACGAGCCGCTGCGCGGGGGCGGGGCGGGCTGCTGGTAGATCGCGACCGGTGCGAGGGAGCCCGACGAGGCGGGCGCCGAATCGGTGCCGCCGAGCGCCGCACCGCGGCCCACTCCTCTCTTCAGCGTCGTCCGCATCTAGACCATGGCGCCGCCGCGCCGCGCAGTGAACGCTAGCCGACGGTCCCCGGGGAGAGGTTAGGAGTTCGAGAAGACGTCGGCGAGGGCCGCAGCGAGGAAGTCGATCTCCTCCGGCGTCCCGGCCGTGATCCGGAGCGCCGTCGGGGCGCCGAACGATCCCATCGGGCGCACGATCACGCCGCGCTGCAGCAGTGCCTCGTTGAGCGCGGCCGCGTCGGTCCCGACGTCGACGAAGAAGAAGTTGCCGACGGCCGGCGTGTACGGCTCGAACCCCCGGTCGCGGAGGACGGCCTCGAGTGCCGCCATCGACTCACGGTTCTGCGCGCGCCGCCGGGCGAGCTCGGCCGGCGCGTCGAGGCTCACGAGCGCCGCCTCCTGCCCCGGGGTCGTCACGTCGAAGGCGCGCCGCACCTTGTGGATCGCCTCGATCAGGGACGCCGGCCCGACGCCGTAGCCGATGCGGAGCCCGGCGAGCCCGTAGATCTTCGAGAACGTCCGGAGCGCGAGCACGTGACGGCCCGCCTTCGCTGCCTCCTCGATCGCGTCCGGGAACCCTGGGTCGTCGACGTACTCGAAGTACGCCTCGTCGACGATCGTCAGCACGCGCTCGGGCACGGCGTCGAGGAAGGCGAGCACGTCGTCGCGGGCCGTCATCGTCCCGGTCGGGTTGTTCACGGTCGGGAGGAACGCGAGCTTCGTCCGGCCGGTCACGGCCGCGAGCATCGCCTCCGTGTCGACCCGTCCCGCGTCGAGCGGCACGCGCACCGGGGACGCGCCCATCTTGAGCGGGTCGAGGACGTAGCTCGGGAACGACGGCCACGGCGTCACGACCTCGTCGCCGGGGTCGAGCGTCGCCTGACAGGCGAACCCGATCACCGCGTCGGCGCCTGCGGCGACGACGATCTCGTCGAACTCGACGCCGTGCCGGTCGGAGAGCGCCATGCGCAGCCGGTAGCAGCCGGCGTCGGGATACCGGTTCGACTCGGGCAGCGCCCGCGCGATCGCGTCGAGCGCCTCCGGGAACGGGCCGAACGGGCCTTCGTTCGACGCGAGCTTGACGACCCGCTCGAGACCGAGCTCACGCTGTACCGTCTCCGCGGGCTTTCCGGGCTCGTAGGGCACGAGGCCCTCGACCGCGGGCCGGACGAGCTCGGGCCCCGGGCCCGCGAGCGGGCGCGTCACGCTGCTGCGGTGGGAACGGGCGCGTCCGTGCTCGGCGTCGGCGCGTCCAGCGACACCGTGTCGTCCGACGGGCCCGAGAGCCGGCGCCAGAGGACGAACGCCCCGGCGAGCACGCCGACGAGGGCGACCGCCGCGAGGACGGCCCGCAGACGGCTGCGCTGCGCGGTGGCGCCGGCCGCGAAGCCTGCGACCGCCATGCTCGCCCGGCGGCGGAGGTAGCGGCGCGCGACCCACCACGCGAGTGCCCACATCAGCGCGCGGCCCCGGTCGTTCATGCGGCAAGCCTATACGCGTCGCTTGGGCGGGAGATGGATCGCGCGGCCGAGCGCGACGAGCCCCGCTTCCTTGAGTCCCTCCGCCAGCGTCGGGTGTGGGGCGACGCCGTCGGCGATCGTCTCGACCGTCGACTCCGCGTCGAGCGCGACGACGGCCTCGCCGATGAGGTCGGTCGCATGCGGCCCCACGATCACCACGCCGAGGAGCTCGCCGTATGTCGCCTCGTGGATGGTCTTGACCCAGCCGGTCGTCGTCCCGGACATGACCGCGCGGGCGATCGCGACCCACGGGCAGCGGCCGACGACGACGTTGTCGCCGTGGAGCTCGCGCGCCTGTGCCTCGGTCAGCCCGACGCCGGCGATCTCGGGGTCGGTGTAGATCGGCCGCGGCACGGCGGGCTGGCCGACGGTCGCGTCGTGACCCATGGCGTTCTCGGCCGCGACCTCGCCCTCGCGGAAGCCCGTGTGCGCGAGCTGCCAGTAGCCGGCAACGTCGCCGGCCGCATAGATGTGCGGCACGTTGGTGCGGCGGTGGTCGTCGGTGCCAATCCCCTTGCGGTCGAACGTGACGCCCGCGGCCTCGAGCCCGATGCCGTCGACGAGCGCGGCGCGGCCGACGGCGACCAGCATCAGGTCGCAGTCGACGCTCTCGCCCTCGCCGAAATGGACGCTGAGGCCGTCCCCGCGGTCGTCGACCTGCGTGCACTGCTTCGAGAGGTGGAGCGCGATGCCGCGCTTCTTGAACGCCTTCTCGAGCTCCTTCGCCGCATCCGCGTCCTCGGCCGGGATGAGGTTCGGCAGCATCTCGATGATCGTCACCTCGGTGCCGAAGCGGTTGAAGATCGAGGCGAACTCGCAGCCGATGATCCCGCCGCCGAGGATCACGAGCCTCCGCGGCACCTCGGTCTGGGCGAGGAGCCCCGTCGAGTCGACGCACCGGGGTGCGTCGATTCCGGGGATGGGCGGGCGTACGGGGAAGGATCCCGTGGCGACGATCGCGCTCTTGAACGAGACGTCCTCCCCGCCCTCGACCCCAATCGTGTTCGCGTCCTTGAACCGCCCCGTGCCCTTGACCCACTCGACGCCGTTCGCCTTGAACAGGCTCGCGACACCGCCGGTCATCTGCTTGACGACGCCGTCCTTCCACTGGTTCGCAGTTGCGAAGTCGAGCTCGG
>DASTKY010000182.1:0-3001 GCA_035715495.1 Gaiella sp.
GCCCGGCGCGCTCGCCTACGTCGCGACCGGGAGGCAGGCCCTGCCGCTGCTCGCGCTCCACGACGCCGACCGGCTCGTCGCCCGCTGCGACGTCCCGCTGCCGCTGCAGGTCGACGGCGAGGACCTCGGCGACGTCGACCACGCCGTGTTCGAGGCCGAGCCGCGGGCGGTGTCGGCGCTCGTCGGCGCCTGACGGACGGAACCGCGCGCTAGCGGCCGTCGCCCCGCGCCCTCGCTCCGAAGAGTTCCGACCAGCGGCGGCCGATCGCCTTCGAGAACTGCGTCTCGAGCATCCGGAAGTGCTCGTCGAGCACCGTGTCGAGCTCGTCGGGGTCCCGGCGGCGCATCGCTGCGAGCTGGCGCCGGTGCACGTCGAGCGTCTTCGCGTCGTACGCCCGCCCGCCGGGCTGCGCGTCGCGGATCGGCGCGAGCCCGCGGCCGACGCCGCGCATCGCGGCCTGGATCGTCTCGTTCCGACAGGCGCGCACGAGCGCGCGGTGGAACATCGCGTCCGCCCGCATCACGCTCGCCCGCTCGCCGAGATGTCGCTCGAGCAGGTCGACGGTGCGGTCGAGCTCGGCGAAGTCGTCGGGGGTGGCCGACCGCATCGCCTCGTGCACGACCGCGCGCTCGAGCACGCGCCGGGCCCGGAGCACGTCGATCGTCGACCGCTCCTCGAGCTTGACCGCCGTGAAGATCGCGACCGCGGGCACGAGGTCGGTGACGACGAAGATGCCCCCGGACTTGCCGCGTCGCACGTCGACGAGCCCCGAGAGCTCGAGGACACGCAGCGCCTGACGGAGGGTCGGCTTCGAGATCCCGAGCTGCTCGGCGAGCGCTCCCTCGTTCGGCAGCCGGTCGCCCGTGCGCAGGCCGGCCCGCTCGATCGCCTCGGTCAGGTGCTCGATGGCAGCCTCGAACGTCCGCGTCGCGCGAACCGGCTCGATCGCGAAGCCTGCCTTCCCGGGCATCCGCTCAGTCTCGCAGGGTTGGCGCCCTCGGAACGAAAGATTTGACACAAAAAGAGAAACGCTGTTTCACTTAGGGGGTGAGCGCCTCGCTCGTCGAGCAGGACCTGCGCCATGTGCTGGACGGCGGCGGCCGCCCGCGGCGGCTCGAGGGCGTCCCGGACGAGGAGCTCCTCGCGATCCACCGCTCTCTCGTCCTCCTCCGGACCTACGACGAGCGCTCGGTCGTCTACCACAGCCAGGGCCGCATCGGCACCTACGCGATCTACCGCGGCCACGAGGCGATCCAGGCGGGGCTCGTCCATGCGCTCGAGGAGCGGGACTGGATCTTCCCGAGCTACCGGGAGTCGGCGATCGGCCTCCTCCGCGGCCTGCCCGCGTCCACGATCCTCCAGTGGTGGCGCGGCCACCCGTCGGGCTGGTGGAACCCCGAGGACGTCAACGTCGCCTCGCTCTGCGTCCCGATCGCGACGCAGGTGCCGCACGCGGCGGGCATGGCGTGGGGCCTCCGGCTCAAGGGCTCCGACGCCGTCGCCGCGGTCATCTTCGGGGACGGCGCGACGTCCGAGGGCGCCTTCCACGAGGGCGCCAACATCGCCGCGGTGACGAGCGCGCCGCTCGTCCTCCTCTGCAACAACAACCAGTGGGCGATCTCGACGCCGCTCAGCTCCCAGACGGCCTGCGCCCGCCTCGCCGACAAGGCGATCGGCTACGGGATGCCCGCGCTCCGCGTCGACGGTCACGACGTGCTCGCGGTGTACGAGGCCGTGCGCGAGGGCGTCGAGCGCGCCCGGGCGGGCGGCGGCCCGACCTTCGTGGAGGCGGTCACGTACCGCTCCGCGCCGCACGCGACCGCCGACGACCCGAGCCTCTACATCGATGCCGAGCGCGTCGAGGAGGAGCGGGAGCGCGACTGCGTCAGCCTCTACGAGGAGTACCTGCGCGGGCTGGGGCTCCTCGACGAGCAGCGGGCGGACGCCGTCCGCGAGGAGGCGCGGGCGGTGCTGCGCGCCGGGATCGAGGCGGCCGAGGCCGAGGAGCCCGCCGACCCCGGGCTCGTCTTCGCGCACGCGTATGCGGCCCCGCCGCCGGAGCTCGCACGCGACTTCGACGAGCTCAGGCGGGTGCACGGGCGATGAGCGCGACCGCCCTCGCGACACGCGAGCTGCTGCTCGTCGAGGCCGTCAACGACGCGCTCCACGTCGAGCTCGCACGCGACGACCGCGTGATGGTGCTCGGCGAGGACGTCGGGCGGCTCGGAGGGGTCTTCCGCGCGACCGCGGGGCTCCGCGACCGCTTCGGCCCGGACCGCTGCGTCGACACCCCGCTCTCGGAGGCCGGGATCCTCGGCGCCGCCGTCGGCCTCTGCATGGCGGGCTGGCGGCCGGTCGTCGAGATGCAGTACGACGCCTTCTCGTACCCCTGCCTCGACCAGCTGATCACCCACGTCGGCCGCTACCGCTGGCGCACCGGCGGGCACATGGCGTTCCCGCTCGTCGTCCGGATGCCGTACGGCGGCGGCGTGCGTGCGCCCGAGCTCCACGACGACTCGCCCGAGACGTACTACGTCCACACGCCCGGCGTCAAGGTGGTCGTGCCGGCGACGCCGGCCGACGCGAAGGGGCTCCTCGCAGCGGCGATCCGCGACCCGGACCCGGTCGTCGTGCTCGAGCCGAAGCTCGTCTACCGCACGGCCCGCGGCTCGGTCCCGGAGGGGGAGCACCTCGTCGAGCTCGGCCGGGCGCGCACGGCGCGGACGGGCACGGACGTGACGCTCGTGGCCTGGGGCGCGATGGTCCCGCTCTGCGAGCGCGTCGCCGACGACCTGGCGGGCGAGGCGTCGGTCGACGTGCTCGACCTCCGGAGCCTGAAGCCGCTCGACGAGGAGGCGCTCCTCGCGTCGGCCGCCAAGACGGGCCGCGTCGTCCTCGTCCAGGAGGCGCCGCGGACGTGCGGCTACGCGGCCGAGCTCGCGGCGATCCTCGCCGAGAAGGCGCTCCTCGACCTGCAGGCACCGGTGGTCCGCGTCACCG
>DASTKY010000183.1:0-7564 GCA_035715495.1 Gaiella sp.
GAGCGCCGCACGAAGGTGGACGAGGTACTTCGCGTCGTGCGGCTCGGGAGCCACGGCGACCGCAAGCCCGGCCAGCTCTCGGGCGGCCAGCGCCAGCGCGTCGCGCTGGCCCGAGCGATCGTCAACAACCCGCGCGTGCTCCTGCTCGACGAGCCGCTCGGCGCGCTCGACCTCAAGCTGCGGCAGGACATGCAGACCGAGCTGAAGCGGATCCAGCAAGAGGTCGGCATCACGTTCGTGTACGTGACGCACGACCAGGAGGAGGCGCTGACGATGAGCGACCGGATCGCGGTCTTCAACCGCGGCCGGATCGAGCAAGTCGGCCCGCCTGCCGAGGTCTACGAGCACCCCGAGAGCGAGTTCATCGCCGGGTTCGTCGGGGTCTCGAACGTGATCGAGCGGGACGGGCGGAGATCCACCATCCGGCCGGAGAAGATCCACGTCCTCGAGCCCGGCGAGCAGCCGGAAGCGGGGGCCAATGTGGAGGAGGGAACGGTGCGCGACGTCTCGTACGTCGGCCCGGTGACGCGGTACCACGTGGCGCTCGAGCGAGGCGGTGAGCTCCAGGTGCTGAGCCAGAACCTGGAGGAGTCCTCGAGCGACGTGCTCGCGTGGACGGGGCGGAGGCTGCGGCTCCAGTGGCGCCCCGAGCACGAGTCGGCAATTCCAGACACGGGAGGAACGAATGACTGAGCGGAAGCGGCGCGTCGGCACGTGGGCTGCCCTCGCGGGGCTCGTCGGAGCCCTCGCGGTGGTCGCCGCGGGCTGCGGCGGCGACGACGGCGGCGGTGGGTCGACCTCGATCGAGGGCCTCGGCAGCTCGCTCGAGGAGATCCAGGAGAACGCGCGCGAGGAGGGCGAGGTCAACATCGTCCAGTGGCCGGGCTACGCGCAGCTCACGAAGGAGTTCGCCGAGGCGACCGGCTGCACCGTCAACACGAAGGACGGCGGCAGCTCCGACGACATGATCTCGCTCATCCAGACCGGCGAGTACGACGGCGTCTCGGCCTCCGGGAACGCCAGCGTCCGGCTGATGGCGACCGGCGAGGTCTCGCCGATCGACCCCGAGCTCGTCCCGAACTACGCGGACGTGCAGGAGGGGATCAAGAACCAGGACTACAACAGCCTCGACGGCGAGCCGTACGGCGTGCCGCACGGGCGCGGGCCGAACTACCTGATGTTCCGCACGGACGACGTCCCGGAGGCGACGGACACGTGGGGCGTCATCTGGGAGGACGACCAGCTCGCGAAGTACAAGGGCAAGATCTCGATCTACGACGACTCGATCTTCATCGCGGACGCCGCCCTCTACCTCAAGGCGACGCAGCCGGATCTGGGGATCGACAACCCGTACATGCTCAACGACGAGCAGTTCACCGCCGCGGTCGACCTGCTCAAGAAGCAGGCGCCGAACGTCGGCGAGTACTGGCCGGGCGACGCCGCGAAGCAGATCCAGTCGTACACCAACGGCGACAGCGTCGTCGGGACGACGTGGCCCTACCAGTACGTCCAGCTCACCGGGGCGGAGCCTCCGGTGGCGGTCAAGGCGATCAAGCCGAAGGAGGGCACGACCGGCTGGTCCGACACGTGGATGATCTACTCGAAGGCCCAGAACCCGAACTGCATGTACCTCTGGATGAACCACATGATCTCCCCGGAGGCGCAGGCGGCGGTGGCCGAGGGCTTCGGCGAGGCGCCGGTCAACCTGAAGGCCTGCGAGCTCACGAAGAACCAGAACCACTGCGACGAGTTCCATGCCTCGGACGAGTCCTGGTGGGAGGACGTCTACTACTGGACGACGCCGGTCGAGGACTGCGCCGACGACGACGACTCGACGACCTGCAAGACGCAGGAGGACTGGAAGACCGCCTGGACGGAGATCAGGGGCTAGGGCCCTGACCTCGGTCGCGCAGGCCGAGGCGTCGCCCCGGGGAGGCCCGGGGCGACGCCTCTCCACATGGCTCTACCGTCACCCGCGGGCCCGGCTCGCGGCGCTCCTCGCGCTGCCGCTCGGCTGGCTGGTGATCGTCTACTTCGGCTCGCTGCTCGTCCTGCTCCTCTCCGCCTTCTGGGACACCGACCCGTTCACGGCGGAGATCTCCCACAGCTTCACGCTCGACAACTTCCAGCGGATCTTCGAGTCGCCCGTCTTCCGCGACGTCACCTGGCGGACGCTGCAGATGGCGGTCTTCGTCACGATCGCCGACGTCGTCCTCGCGTTCCCGATCGCCTACTACATGGCGCGGATCGCCAGCCCGCGGACGCGGAACCTGCTCGTCATCGCGGTGCTCCTGCCGCTCTGGGCCAACTACCTGGTCAAGGCGTACTCGTGGCGGACGATCCTCTCGGACGGCGGGATCATCAACTGGGCGCTCGAGCCGCTCGGCCTCTCCTTCGACGGCTACTCGTCCGTCGGGCTGTGGCTCGTCTTCACCTACCTCTGGCTGCCGTTCATGATCCTGCCCGTCTACGCGGGACTCGAGCGGATCCCGTCCTCGCTCCTCGAGGCCTCGGCCGACCTGGGCGGCCGCTCGCTGCGGACGTTCTTCCGGGTGATCCTGCCGCTCGCCTTCCCGGCGGTCGTCGCCGGCTCGATCTTCACGTTCTCGCTGACCCTCGGCGACTACATCGCGCCGGGGCTGATCACGAACGAGCAGTTCATCGGGACCGTGATCTACAACATCCGCGGGCAGGCGCTCCCGACCGCGGCCGCGTTCGCGTTCGTCCCGATCGCGATCGTGATCGGCTACCTGCTGGTCGCCCGGCGGCTGAAGGCGTTCGAGTCGCTGTGACCGAGTCCCGCCTCACCCGCGTCCTGCTGCGCGTCGGCGCGCTCGGCACGCTCGCCTTCCTCTACGGGCCGCTGCTCGTGATCGCGCTCTACGCGTTCAACCGGAACGTGACGCAGAAGTGGCCGATCGAGGAGTACAGCACCCGCTGGTTCAAGGTCGCCTTCGAGGACGAGGCCGTCCGCGAGGCGCTCCTCAACTCGCTGATCGCCGCCGTCGGGGCGACCGCGATCGCCCTGGTGCTCGGGACGCTGGCCTCGCTCTCGGTCGCGCGCTACAGCTTCTTCGGCCGCGAGGTGATCACCTTCGCCGTGATCCTGCCGATCGCCCTGCCCGGGATCGTGACCGGGCTCGCGCTCCAGGCGACGATCCTCGACGTGCTCGGGCCGCTCGGCGTCTCGTTCGGGCTCGCGACGATCATCGTCGGCCACGCGACCTTCTGCGTCGTCGTGGTCTACAACAACGTGATCGCCCGCATGCGCCGCACGGCGGGCTCGCTCGACGAGGCGTCGGCCGACCTCGGCGCCGACAACTGGCAGACGTTCCGGTACGTGATGTTCCCGCAGCTCCGCACGGCGCTCCTCGCGGGCGGCCTGCTCTCGTTCGCCCTCTCGTTCGACGAGGTCGTCGTCACCGTCTTCACCTCGGGTGCCCAGCAGACGCTCCCGATCTGGATCTTCGCGACCCTCGCCCGCCCCGCCGAGCTGCCGATCGTGAACGTCGTCGCGCTCTTCGTGATCGTCGTCTCGATCATCCCCGTCTACTTCGCGCAGAAGCTGGCAGGCGGCGGCGGGCGCGACGGCGACGATCGCGCGCAGCGGCTCGCGACGACCGCCGTCTAGGGGCTGACGGCCGAGGCGACGCTCGTGCCGATCGGACACGAGACGCCGGTGCCGCCGAGACCGCAGTAGCCGTTCGGGTTCGCCGCCAGGTACTGCTGGTGGTAGCCCTCGGCGTAGTAGAACGGCCCTGCCTCGGCGATCTCGGTCGTGATCTGCCCGTAGCCCGCCTTCGCGAGCTCGGCCTGGAACATGTCGCGCGTCGCGAGCGCCGCGTCGCGCTGGCGCTCGTCGTGCCAGTAGATCGCGGACCGGTACACCGAGCCGACGTCGTTGCCCTGGCGCATGCCCTGGGTCGGGTCGTGTCCCTCCCAGAAGATCGCGAGCATCTCCTCGTAGCTCGTCTTCGCGGGGTCGTAGACGGCCAGGACGACCTCGGTGTGACCGGTGCGACCCGAGCACGTCTCCTCGTAGGTCGGGTTGGGCGTGAAGCCGCCCGAGTAGCCGACGGCCGTCGTGTAGACGCCGGGTGCCTGCCAGAAGAGGCGCTCCGCGCCCCAGAAGCAGCCCATGCCGACGACGATCCGCTCGAACCCGTCGGGGAAGGGCGGCACGATCGGCGTGCCGAGGACGAGGTGGGGGGCGACCACCGGCATCGCGGTGTCGCGCCCGGGGAGCGCCGACTCGGCGGTCGGCAGCTCGACGTTCTTGCGGAAGAGGAAGCTCATGCCACTCACGGTAGCGCGCGTGTCCAGCGCCGCGGGGCGCGCGGTCAGGCGTGGGCGAGCGCCTGCTCGAGGTCGGCCCAGAGCGCGTCGGCGTCCTCGAGCCCGACGGAGAGCCGGAGCAGGCCGGCGGGGATCCGGTCGCCCTCCCAGCGGTGCCGAGCCTCGAGCTTCGAGTGGATGCCGCCGAGGCTCGTCGCGTTCTCGATCGTCCGCACCGCGCGCTCGACGCGTCCCGCCGCGCCGCCGTCGGCGACGTCGAACGAGACGAGGAACGAGAAGCCCGGGTAGCGCACCTCGGTCACCGCGGGATGCGCGCGCAGGCGCTCGACGAGAGCCCGGGCGGACGCCTCCTGGCTGTCGAGGCGCGCGGCGAGCGTCTCGAGGCCGCGCCGGACGAGCCACGCCGTGTCGGCCGACGCGATGATCCCGGCGAGCCGCCGCGTGAGGTGCAGGCGGTCGCGGAGCTCGCGGTCGCGCGTCACCGTCACGCCCGCGACGACGTCGTCGTGCCCGGCGAGCACCTTCGTCGCGGAGTGGACGACGACGTCGCAGCCGTGGTCGAGGGGGCGGAGCCGCAGGGGAGAGGCGACGGTCGCGTCGCACACGACGGGCGCGGGGTACGCGACGGCCGCCTCGAGGTCGGGCATCGTCAGGAGCGGGTTCGCGGGGGCCTCGACGAGGATCAGGTCGACGTTCGACGGCGGGGGGCCGGTCTGGTCGAACTCGACGACGTGCACGCCCCAGTGCTGGAGGTGGTCGAAGAGCACGCGATGGCCGTAGTAGGCGCCCTCGGCGAGCGCGATCCTCCCGCCCGAGTGGAGCATCGTCAGGAGCACGGTCGTCACCGCGCCCATCCCCGACGGGTAGAGGAGCGCGTGGCCGCCGTCGAGCTCGCCGAGCAGCTCCTCGCAGGCGACCCCGGTCGGGTGGTCGGCGCGGGCGTACGAGAAGCGGCCCGGCTCCCCGTCCTCGTAGGGCCACGTCGCCGGGCGGTCGAGCGGCGTGTCCACGAAGCGATGCTAACGGCGCGCCGACGCCCGCACGCGGCGTGCCCGTAGCATCGGTCCCGTGACGCTGCCCGAGAGCGCCCGCGCCCTGATCGAGTCGGGACGGCTCGCCCACCTCGTCACGCTCGGCCGCGACGGGGCGCCGCAGGTCTCGTGCGTGTGGGTCGGCCTCGACGGCGACGAGCTCGTCTCCGCGCACCTGGCGGCGGGGCAGCAGAAGCTCCGCAACATCGCGCGCGATCCGCGCGTGGTCCTCTCGATCGAGGGCGCGGAGGTGCAGCCTCCCGGCCTCCTGCAGTACCTCGTCGTCCACGGACGCGCCCGCGCGACCGAGGGCGGCGCGCCCGAGCTCCTCCAGGAGCTCGCCCACCGGTACCTCGGCCCCGACGTGAAGTTCCCGCCCATGGACGACCCGCCGCCGGGATTCGTGCTGCACATCACGCCCGAGCGGATCGGCGGCGTCGGGCCGTGGGTCGCCCGCTGACGGCCGCGACGGCAGGCGCCGGGCCGCAGCTCACGGCCGGTTAGGCTCATCCGGATGTCGGCGCGGCACGAGACGACCGAGGCGAAGCTCGCCTGGCTGCGCGAGCTGAGCGACGCGGCGGAGCACGCGGGCTCGGAGAAGGCGGCCGCACGGCAGCACGAGCGCGGCAAGCTCCTCGCGCGCGAGCGGCTCGAGCTCCTGCTCGACCCGGGCTCGTTCGTCGAGCTCGACCGCTTCGTCCGGCACCGCGAGAGCGAGTTCGGCATGCGCGAGCAGCGGCCGTGGGGCGACGCCGTCGTCACCGGCTACGGCACCGTGTTCGGCCGCCCGGTCTGCGTCTTCAGCCAGGACTTCACCGTGTTCGGCGGCTCGCTCTCGGAGGTCTTCGCCGAGAAGGTCTGCAAGGTGATGGACATGGCCCTGAAGGTGGGCTGCCCGGTCGTGGGGATCAACGACTCGGGCGGTGCGCGCATCCAGGAGGGCGTGGTCTCGCTCGCCGGCTACGCGGAGATCTTCTGGCGCAACGTCCAGGCGTCGGGGGTCGTGCCGCAGGTCTCGCTGATCATGGGCCCCTGCGCCGGAGGCGCCGTCTACTCGCCGGCGATCACCGACTTCGTGCTGATGACGGAGGGGTCGTCCTACATGTTCATCACCGGACCCGACGTCGTGAAGACCGTGACCGGCGAGGACGTCAGCTTCGAGGACCTCGGCGGCGCGAGCGCGCACGCCGCCAAGTCGGGCGTCGCGCACCTCGTCTCGCCCGACGAGCAGGCGTGCATCGAGGACGCTCGCTATCTGCTCACGTTCCTGCCGCAGTCGAACCTCGAGACCCCGCCCTACGCGGCGCCCGGCGACCCCGTCGACCGGGAGTCGCCGGAGCTCGACGTGCTGATCCCCGACTCGCCGAACAAGCCGTACGACATCAAGCGCGTGATCGAGACGGTGATCGACGACGGCGCCTTCCTCGAGCTGCAGCCGTCGTACGCGGAGAACATCGTCTGCGGCTTCGCGCGGCTCGGCGGCCATGCGATCGGCGTCGTCGGGAACCAGCCGTCGGCGCTCGCGGGCGTTCTCGACATCGACGCCTCGGTGAAGGCGGCGCGCTTCGTGCGGACGTGCGACGCGTTCAACGTCCCGCTCGTCACGTTCGTCGACGTGCCCGGGTTCCTCCCCGGCACGGCCCAGGAGTGGGGCGGGATCATCCGCCACGGCGCGAAGCTGCTCTACGCGTACGCCGAGGCGACCGTGCCGAAGCTGACCGTGATCACGCGCAAGGCCTACGGCGGCGCGTACGACGTCATGAGCTCGAAGCACATCCGCGCAGACGTCAACGTCGCGTGGCCGACCGCCGAGGTGGCGGTGATGGGTCCCGACGGGGCGGTCAACATCGTCTTCCGGAAGGAGCTCGAGGGGGCGCCCGACGCCGAGGCCCGGCGCGCGGAGCTGATCGCCGACTACAAGGAGCGGTTCGCCAACCCGTACAGCGCGGCCGAGCGCGGGTACGTCGACGACGTGATCGAGCCGCGGCGGACGCGGCCGTACCTCATCCGGGCGCTCGAGACGATGCTCTCGAAGCGCGAGCCCGGCCCGAAGCGCAAGCACGGCAACATTCCGCTCTAGCTCGTTCGCCAGCGGGATTCGGCAGGAGCCGAATTCCGCGGCTCGATCCTCGCCTGCGGCGAGGCAGACCCCTGAAGGCGCCCGCCGGCGCGGTCGCACTGCCTCGTCTCCCCCGCGGGCCGGCGCCGACCTCGTTCGACCTCTAGCGAGCGACGAA
>DASTKY010000184.1:0-4598 GCA_035715495.1 Gaiella sp.
AGAGCGTGCGCACGACTCGCGGCGAGTCCGTCCTGCTCGGTGTAGCTCTCCGGTCTGCTCCGAACCGGCGTTGCGCGTCGCCGCTCGGCGAACGTGGCCGCTTCCTCGCTCCAGTCCTCGTCGGAGACGTCGCCGAGCCAGTCGTCGCCGGGATCCATGGGTCGCTGAGGCCCGCCGGCGCCGGCCGAGGAAGCTCGTGGCCGTGGCTCGTTCACGTCGGAAACGCTACGCCTCGCCCCGGCTCGCACGGGCCCGGAGGCTCAGCTCCCGGCGGTCCTCCCGCCGTCGATGACGTAGTCGGCGCCGTTGACGAACCCGGAGTCGTCGGAGAGCAGGTAGACGACGCACGCGGCCACCTCGTCCGGCCGGCCGACGCGGCCGCGGTAGTTGTACGAGATCAGCTCCTCCTCGATCCCCGGGAACTCCGCGACGTACTCCCGGAACCGCTCGGAGTCGATCGAGCCGGGCGAGACGGAGTTGCAGCGCACCTCGCGGCGGCCGAAGTCGATCGCGATGCTGCGGGTCAGCCCGCCGAGCGCGGCCTTCGACGTCACGTAGGAGAAGTGGTTAGGCCGGGCGACGATGCCCTCGGTCGAGGAGACGTTCACGATCGAGCCGCCGCCGCCCTCGAGCATGGCGGGCACGGCGGCCTTGCTCCACGCGAACGGCGCCTCGACGTTCAGCGCCATCGTCCGGCGCCAGTTGTCGAGGTCCGTCCCGAGCAGGTCGCCCTCGAGCACGAGCGCGGCGTTGTTGACGAGCCCGTCCAGCTTGCCGTGCCGCTCGACCGCCTCCGCGACGACGCGCTCGGCGAGGCCGTCGTCGGTGATGTCCCCGACGACGCCGGCCGCGCCCACCGACGCCGCGACCTCCTCGACCGCCGGGTCGATGTCGACCGTGACGACCTGCGCTCCCTCGTCGACGCAAGCCCGGACGATGGCGGTGCCGATGCCGCGTGCGGCGCCGGTGACGATCACGGACTTGCCGTCGAGCTTCCCCACGTTGACCTCCCGGGTCGGGTTACCGGACGAACCGCACGGGGACGCGGCCCCAGCCGAGGATCTTGCCCACCTTCCCCGGCATCATGTTCGCGTTGGGCACGGAGGGGCCGACGCGCTCGACGGCCTCGTACCGGTCGAGCAGCTCGTCGAGCAGGATCCGCGTCTCCGCCCGGGAGACCGGCGCCCCGGGGCAGTAGTGCACGCCGACGCTGAACGCCACGTGGCGTCGCAGCTCGCGGTCGATGTCGTACGTGTCCGGCTCCGGGAACTCGCGCTCGTCGCGGTTCGCCGAGCCGTAGACGACGGTGACCCAGCTGTCTGCCGGGATCCGCACGCCGTGGAGCTCGACGTCCGCGGCCGGCCGACGGCCGAGCGCCTGCGTCGGGCTGCGGAAGCGCAGCATCTCCTCGATCGCCTTCGGCACGAGCTCCCGGTCGGCGCGCAGTCGCGCCCACAGCTCCGGACGGTCGGCGAGCTCGTCGAGGAGCGACTCGATCAGGTGCTGCGTCGTCTCGAAGCCGCCGGTGACGAGCTCGAGCAGCATGTTGAGGAAGACGTCGTCGGAGAGCTCCTCCTTGCCGACCTCGTCCTGCGTCTCGAGGATCCGCGTGATCGCGTCGGGCTGCGGGTCGCGGCGGCGCTCGGGGATGAGCGGCAAGACGATCTCCCACATCTCCGCCCGGATCTCGGCGAAGCGCGCCAGGGCCTCGGGCGAGCTCTCGGCCCGGCTGCCGCGCGTGAGCAGGAACGCGAGCCGCTCCTCCATCAGCCGGTGGAAGGCCGCGTGCTGGGAGAGCGGCAGGCCGATCAGCCCGAGCACGACCGTGGCCGGAAGCGGTGTCGCGAGCATCGTGGAGACCTCGACGACGTCGTGCTCCTCCGAGCGGTCGACGAGCTCGCGCACGATCGAGCGGATGACGTCCTCGCGACGGCGCATCGCGGGTGGGTTGAAGAGCGCCGCGACGGTGTTGCGGATGAAGCGGTGGCGCGGCTCGTCCTGCTGGCGGATCTCGCTGGTCGGCGGCTGGCGGCCCTCGAGGATGTCGAGCGGGACGCTCGAGTACAGCTCGTGATCCATGAGCACCGCGTAGACGTCGTCGTGGCGGGTGAGGACGTACGTCTCGTTCGGAGCGTCCCAGTGGACCGGCGCCTCGTCCCGCAGCCGGCGGTAGAGCGGGTACGGATCGTCCGCCCAGGCCGTCCAGTCGACGGGTCGCGTCACGTCGATCGCGGGCGCGTCGAGCACGTCGTCACATGAATACACGCCGGGCGCGCCTGCCGTCTCGCCGAGCGGGTGGCACGATGGCCCGATGGGAGAGGTCGACGACTACCTCGCGGGGCTCGATCCCGACACCGCGCGCGTCCTCGGCGCCGTCTACGCGCGGGCGCTCGAGCTCGTCCCGGAGGCAGAGCAGGGTACGGGCTACGGCATGCCTGCCCTCCGCTACCGCGGCAAGCCGCTCGTGAGCGCGATCGCGACGAAGCGCCACCTCTCGCTCTTCCCGTTCAGCGGGGCGGTGGTGGCGGCGGTCGCCGGGGAGCTCGACGGCTTCGACCTCTCGAAGGGCACGATCCGATTCACGGGCGAGCGGCCCCTTCCGGAGCCCGTCGTGACGAGGCTCGTGGAGCTCCGCCGGGCCGAGATCGACGGCTGACGGCCGCCGTCAGCCCCGTTCCGACTCGTCCGAGCCGCGTTCGGGCCAGGCGGCGACGAGCTCGGCGCCCAGCAGGAGGACGAGCACGCCGACGTAGACGACGAGCAGGAACCCGAGCACCGCGGCCAGCGGCCCGTAGACGGAGGTCACGTCGCCGAACCGCGCGAGGTAGAAGCCGTACACCGCCGTCGCGACGTGGAAGCCGACGGTCGCGAGGAGCGCCGGCAGCCAGACGGCCCGGACGGGCGGGCGTACCGGCGGCACGTAGCGGTAGAGGACGAAGAGGACGCCGTACGTGAGGGCGCCCGACGTCAGCACCTCCGAGACCGCCGCGAGCACGCGCCCGTCCGTGTCGCTCCCGAACACCTCGCTGAGGTCGCGGCCGAGCTCGGCCAGGACGTGGACGATCAGGGTGCCGCCGAGGGAGGCGATCGCGACGAGGCCGACGCCGAGGACGAGGACGAAGTCGAGCGCCTTGCTCTCGACGAACGTGCGCCGCAGGTCGTTCTCCCAGACCACGCGGAAGGCGATCCGGAACGCGCCCATCATCCCGCTCGCAGCCCAGAGCAGGACGGCGAGCGCGACGAGGCCGGCGATCGTGGGCGGCACCCGCGAACCACCGAGGGCGCCCTGGACGCTCGAGTCGAGCGCCTGCCCGGGGACGATGGACGCGAGCCAGTCCGCGATCGCGTCGCGCTGCTTGTCCGGCAGCAGGGCGTCGGCGAGCGCGGTGACGAACGAGACCAGCGGCACGAGGGAGAAGAGCACGCGGTACGAGATCGCCGCCGCGAACTGCGAGGTCGCGTGGCGCGTGTAGCCGCCGACGGCGCCGAGGGCGGCGCGGCCCAGCGGCCACCGGCCGACCGCGGCGGTGAGGCGCTCCATCACGAGTGCGCGTCTATCACGTCGCGCGGTGCGGCGGGCCGGCGATCCAGTAGGGTCGTCCGATGTCGCGCCGCGTCCGCTCGAGCCGGCTGAGGCTGCCGACCCCCTCCTAGGACGCGCGCGACCCGTGCCGACCCTGCCACGCGGCCTCGGCCGCGCGCTCCTCGCCGCGTCCGCCCTCGCGGCCGCCACCGGGCTCATCGCATCGCCGGGCGGCGCCGCGTCGCCTGACTCGGTCGAGGTCTGGTTCCTCCAGGGCGAGCAGGTGATCGCCGTGCAGCGGCCGGGCGCGACCCAGGCCGACGCGATCCGCGCGCTGCTCGCCGGCCCGACCGCGGCTGAGACGAAGCGCGGCGTCCGGACGTACGTCCCGGCGGGCACTCCCCTCCGGTCGGTCGCCGTCGCGAACGGCATCGCGACGGTCGACCTCGGCGAGAAGTTCGTGCAGGGCCGCGACGCGCAGAGCCTGCTCGCCCGCCTGTCGCAGGTGGTGCACACCGCGACCGGGCCCGAGGGCGCGACGAAGGTCCGGCTCCTGATCAAGGGCGGCACGCCGCTCGGGCTCTTCCCGGGGGCGTCCACGGCCGGCGCGATCACCGTCGACTCCCTCGAGACGCCGAACGTCGCGCCGCCGAAGCCGCCGACCGAGACGGCGCCGCCCGTCGACTCCGACGTCCGCGCGGCGCAGCAGCGCCTCGCCGACCTCGGGTTCCTCCTCCCGTCGGACGTCGACGGCCAGGCGGGGCCTGCCACGGAGGTCGGGGTGCTCGCCTTCCAGAAGTGGGCGGGGATCGACCGCGACGGCGACCTCGGGCCGCAGACTCTGGCCGCGCTCCAGCGCGCGAGCCGCCCCCAGCCGGTCACGCGCGGCGGCCCCGGGAGGCGCGCGGAAGTGCTGCTCGACCGCCAGGTAGCGCTCGCGATCGACGGGAACCGGGTCGTGCGGGTGCTCCACGTCTCGACGGGCGCGCCGGCGGCGGCGACGCCGCCGGGCGATTTCGAGGTATACGCCAAGTACGCGAAGTGGTGGTCGGTGCCCTTCCGCGAGTGGCTCCTC
>DASTKY010000185.1:0-4141 GCA_035715495.1 Gaiella sp.
GGTCGTCCTCGACGGTGCGCGTCGACCAGGCCGGCCCGAACATCTCGTAGGTCGTCCGGCCGAGGAGGATGCCCGAGCTCCGCGCGGTGACCGCGCCGATCGCCTCGCCCATCCGGGGATGGAAGCCGTACTCGAACGTCCACACCGGCGCGTCGATCACGCCGTCCAGGCTCATGAACTCGTGCACGTGGATCTCACCCATGGTCCTCACCTCCGTGTCGCTGGTGTGGGGTAGACGCCGCAGCCTCGCCGAACTCATCGCCCGCCGCCGCAGGCTCGAACGCGCGCACCTGGACGACGCCGTCCGGATCGACCTCGACGTCGACCCGGTCGCCCGCCCTCGGATGGTCGACGCCGGTCGAGAGCGCCTCGAGCTCGCCCTCGCCGTCGAGGCGTACGCGAACGCGAACCACGGGCCCGTCGCGCTCGGTCGCGACGACGACGGCGCGGTCGCCGGGCACGAGCCGCACGGCCTCGGGCCGGGTCACGGTCGCCGTCGCCCCGTCGACCGCGACGTTCCGCATGCCGAGGAAGCGGGCGACCCAGTCGTCCGCGGGGCGCGCCCACAGGTCGTCGGGCGGCGCCACCTGCGCCACCTCGCCGTCGCGGAGGACCGCGACGCGGTCGCCCAGCGCGAACGCCTCGCCGACGTCGTGGGTGACGTGGACGACCGTGAGGCCCAGCGTCTCGAAGAGCGCGCGGAGGTCGGTCTGCAGGCGCTCGCGCAGAGGCCCGTCGAGCGCGCCCAGGGGCTCGTCGAGGAGGAGGACGCCGGGACGCGGGGCGAGCGCCCGCGCGAGCGCGACGCGCTGGGCCTCCCCGCCGGACAGTGTCGCGACGTCGCGCCCCTCGGCGCCCTCGAGCCCGACGAGGGCGAGCGCCTCGCGGACGCGGGCGTCCCGCTCGTCGGCCGGCAGCCCCGCGACCCGCGGGCCGAAGCCGACGTTGCCGGCGACGTCCCGGTGCGGGAAGAGCGCGGCGTCCTGGAAGACCAGGCCGATCCCGCGCCGGTGGGGCGGCACGTCGGTGACGTCGCGCCCGTCGAGAAGCACCCGTCCGCGCGACGGCCGCAGGAGGCCCGTGGCGACGCGGAGGATCGTCGACGTGCCCGAGCCGCTCGGGCCGAGGACGGCGAGCCGCTCGCCTGCGGCGACCGCGAGGTCGACGTCCCGGACGACGGTTCGGCCGCCGAGCACGACGTCGACGCCCTCGAGCGCGAGACTCACGGCCCGGCGCGGCGGGCGAGCGCCCGCTCCGACACGAGGGCCGTCGCGGCGACGAGGCCCATCAGGACGACGCAGAGGGCCATCGCCGTGCCGACGTTGTCGGCGCCCGGACGGCCGAGGAAGCGGAAGATCGCGACCGGCACCGTCGGCCAGTCCGCGCGGGCGACGAACACCGTGGCACCGAACTCTCCGAGCGCGACCGCGAACGCGAGCCCGGCGGCCACCGCGAGCGGCCGGGCGAGCAGCGGCAGCTCGATCTCGCGCCGGATGCGGGCCGGCGAGGCGCCGAGCACCGCGGCGGCCTCGCGGAGCCGGACGTCGGAGGCGCGCAGCGCGGGCGCCAGCGCGCGGACGACGAACGGGATCGCGACGAGCGACTGCGCGATCGGGACGATCGCGGGCGAGGAGCGGAGGTCGAGCGGGGGGTCGTCGAAGGCGAGCAGGAACCCGAAGCCGAGCATCGCGGCCGAGGCGCCGAGCGGCAGCATCACGAGCGCGTCGACGCCGCCGCGCCCACGGGCGACGGCCACCGCCGCCGGGATCCCGATCGCGAGCGCGATCGCGGCGGCGCCGAGCGCGAAGAGGAGCGAGTTCGCGACCGCGTGCCAGGGCGGCACGAGCAGGGCGGGCGTCTCGTGCGCGAGCGACCGGAAGTGGTCGAGCCCGTAGCCGTCCCCGACGCGGAGCGAACGGAGGACGAGCGCGAGCGGCGGGAGCGCCAGGAGCGCCGTCGAGAGCCCGACGATCACACCGACGGCCACGCGCTCGCGGCCGACCGGCCGCGCGGGCCGCGCGCGCCGGGCGAACCGCACCCCGAGCCGCCGCTCGAGCACCCCCGAGACGACGACCGTGACGGCGACGGCGGCCAGCTGCAGCAGCGCGAGCGCCGCGGCCGCACGGAGGTCGAAGAGCCGCGCCGCCTGGGTGTAGATCTCCGACTCGAGCGTCGCGTAGCGGATTCCGCCGAGGACGACGATCACCCCGAAGGAGGTGAAGCAGAAGAGGAAGACGATCGAGGCGGCGCTGGCGACCGCGGGGGCGAGCAGCGGCAGCGTCAGCCGCGCGTGGCGCTCGAGCGGGCTCGCGCCGAGCGTCGCCGCGGCGTCCCCGAGGCGGGGGTCGAGCCCGGCCCAGAACGCCCCCACGACCCGGACGACGACGGCGACGTTGAAGAAGACGTGGGCGAGGAGGATCGCCCAGACGGTGTGCTCGACTCCGTCGGGCAGCAGTGCGAGGAACGCGGTCGCGACGACGACGGTGGGGAGCACGAACGGGACGAGCACGAGCGCCTCGACGAGCGAGCGCCCGCGGAAGGAGAAGCGCGCGAGCGCCCAGGCGAGCGGCAGTCCCGCGACGAGGGTGATCCCGGTCGAGACGGCGGCCTGCCAGAGCGTGAACCACGCGATCTCGAGCGTCGAGCCCTGCGTGAGCACGTCCCAGGGGAGGTCGAAGCCGTCGCCCGACCGGAGGCTCCGCTCGAGGATCGCGAGGAGGGGCCAGGCGAAGAAGACGGCGAGGAACGCGAGCGGGACGGCCGCGAGAGCCGCGTTCAGCGCACGACGATCTCGGTCCACTCGTCGACCCAGTGGTCGCGGTTCTCGTCGATCTCGTCCGCGGGGACGCTGAGCGGGTCGTCCGGGACGAGCGCGTGCTCGACGAACGCGGGCGGCAACTCGACCCCCTCGCGCACCGGGTAGACGAACATCGACCCGGGGACGTCGGCCTGGAAGGGCTCGGAGAGCATGAACTCGAGCAGCTCGCGCGCGCCCTGCTCGTTGCGCGCGCCGCGGAGGATGCCGGCGTACTCCACCTGCCGGTAGCAGCCGTCCTCGACCGCGGCGGTCGGCGCCTCCGCGGGCGGCCTCGCGGCGAAGATCACCTCGGCCGCGGGGCTCGTCGCGTACGAGACGACGATCGGCCGCTTGCCCGGGCTGCCGGACGCGCCGGAGAACTGCTGCGTGTACGCCTCCTCCCAGCCGTCGACGGCGAGCACGCCGTTCGCGCGCAGCGCGCGCCAGTAGTCCTGCCAGCCGTCCTCGCCGAACCGGGCGACCGTGGCGAGGAGGAAGGCGAGCCCCGGCGAGGAGGTCGCGGGGTTCTCGACGACGAGGAGATCCCGGTAGCGCGGCTCGGTCAGGTCCTCGAGCCGCTCGGGCGGCGCGAGGCCGCGCTCCGCGAACCAGCCGCGGTCGACGTTGAGGCACACCTCGCCGTGGTCGATCGGCGTCACGAGGTCGGTCTGGGGGAGGAAGGCGCCCTCGACGGTCGTGAGCGCGTCCGGCCGGTAGTCCTCGAGCAGGTCGCCCTCGAGCGCGCGGGAGAGGACGCTGTCGTCGATCCCGAAGAGCACGTCGCCCTGCGGGTCGCCCGCGGTGAGAAGGGCCCGGTTCAGCGTCTCGTTCGCGTCCCCGCCCTGCAGGATCCGGAGCCGGAGGCCGCTCTCGCGCTCGAACCGCTGCTTCACGTCCTTCGAGATCGCGAACGAGTCGTGGGTGAGGAGCACCACCTCCGTGGGCGCCGCCTCGTCCTCGCCGCCGCCGCAGCCGGCGACGAGCACGGCGACCGCGGCGAGCGCGACGGCAAGGGACAGCGCGCGCGCGCGGGTGGTCACGAGGCCGCTCCCGGGCGAAGTGCGAGGACGACTCCCTCGGTGACGTGCACCGTCGCGGCGTCGCCGAGGAAGACGTTCGAGACGCCCCTGCTCGAGCCGGGCTCGACGAGCTCGTCGACGAGCGGGTACTCGAGGCCCTCTGTGCGGATACGGGCCGGCCCGCCGAGGGCGAAGAGGGAGAGGAGCGCGCCGGGACGACCGTCGAGCCGCCGCTCGTCCCGCACGACCCACGCGACGGCGTCGCCGACGAGGGCCGTCAGCTCGAGGCCCGCGTAGCGTTCGTGGCCGAGAAGGAGGAGCGAGG
>DASTKY010000186.1:0-2242 GCA_035715495.1 Gaiella sp.
GAGAGAATCCTGCGTGCCTCGCCCGCTCTGCGCAGTGTCGCCGGCGTCGTCCGCTCCTGCCACGAGAACTGGGACGGGAGCGGGTATCCCGACGGGCTCGTGGGCGAGGACATCCCGCTCGCCGCCCGGATCATCCGCGTCTGCGACGCGTTCACCGCGATGACCGCCGCCCGCCCGTACCGCGACGCCCTGACGGAGACGGAGGCGCTCGAGGAGCTCGAGGACGGCTCGGGCACCGAGTACGACCCGACCGTGGCCCGCGTCGTCGTCGCGCACCTGCGCGAGCGGCTCGAGGCCGAGCGCGCCGCCTGAGCGCACACGTGCCGCCCCCGCGCGGTCCGGTCCGTCCGGTCCAGGTCCTATGGTCGGACCTCGATGGCGCTGGGGATCATCGTGTTCGGCCTCGTGTTCGTCGCCGGCCTCGTCCTCGGGACGAAGACCCGCCGCCCCCTCCCGACCGCCTGCCTCGTCGTCGGCGCGTTCTGCGCGCTGCTCGTGATGCAGGCGAACGAGCCGTTCGTCGCGTTCGCGTCGTTCGCGCTGATCGCGCTCGGGGGCCTCGTCTTCGACTCCGTGCGCGAGACCGTCGGGCTCCTGCTCGGCCGTTAGGCTCGGAGGGAACGCGGGTGTGGCGGAACTGGCAGACGCGCCGGGTTTAGGTCCCGGTGGGCTTCGGCCCTTGGAGGTTCGAGTCCTCTCGCCCGCAAATGCCACTGGGTCTGATCGTGTTCGCGGTGGCTCCCGTCCTCGGCAACGAGGGGGTGCGGCGGCGTAGCCGCCGCCTTCAGCGGTGTGCCCCGCCGTCAGGCGGGGATCCGAGCGGTGGGGATCCGCTTCTGCGGATCCCCGCTTCGCGGGCAATGCCCTCTGCTTGAATCACGGGATGAGCCAGGTGGAGGAGCTCGGCGGGAACCGCGTCCGCCTCACGGTCGACGTCTCGCCGCACGAGCTCGAGCACGCGGTCGAGCACGCCGCGTCCGATCTCGCCGGATCCGTCCGGATCCCCGGCTTCCGCAAGGGCAAGGTGCCCAGGCAGGTGCTGCTCGCGAACGTCGGCAAGGACCGGCTGTGGGCCGAGGCGGTCGAGTCGCACATCGGCGGCTGGTTCTGGAACGCGGCCTCGCGCTCGCGCCTGCGCCCGATCGCGACGCCCGAGTACGACTTCGAGCTGCCCGAGACCGAGGCCGAGCCGTGGAGCTTCAGCGCCACCGTCGAGGTGCAGCCGACGCCCGAGATCGTCGACTGGACGACGCTCGAGGTCCCGCGGCAGGAGGCCGAGATCCCCGAGGAGCTCGTCCAGGCGGAGCTCGACGCGCTGCGCGGCTCGGTCGCCGAGCTCGCGCCCGCGGACGACCGGGCGGCGCAGGAGGGCGACACGGTCGTCGTCGACCTCGCCGGCGCGGACGGCGGCGGGCAGTCCGACACGGTCGTCGAGCTCGGCTCGGGCCGGCTCGTGCCGGAGATCGAGCAGGCCATCGTCGGCGCCTCCGTGGGCGACACGCGCACCGTGCGCTACGCCCTGGCCGACGGGGCCGAGACGACGGTCGACGTGACCGTGAAGCACGTCAACGAGAAGGTCCTGCCCGAGATCGACGACGAGCTCGCCCGGTCGGCGAGCGAGTTCGACACGATCGGCGAGCTGCGCGCGGACATCGAGGGCCGGCTCCGCGCCGCGCTCGACGAGCGGATCGAGGGCGCCTATCGCGCCGCGGCCGTCGACGAGCTCGTGCGCGCCTCGAACGTGCAGGGTGCCGGGCCGCTCGTCGAGAGCCGCGCCCGCGAGCTGCTCAACGGCTTCGTCCGCTCGCTGACGAACCGCGGCATCACGCCGGAGGCGTACTTCGCCGCGACGGGCCAGACGCCCGAGGTGCTGACCGCGCAGATCCGCACCGAGGCGGCGCAGTCGGTCGCCCGCGAGCTCGCGCTCGAAGCCCTCGCGGAGAAGGCGGGAATTGCCGTCTCCGACGACGAGGTCAAGGACCTGATCCGCGAGCAGGCGGAGGCGGCCGGCGAGGACGCCGACGCGATGATCGAGGACATCTGGGCGCACGGGCACCAGGAGGCGCTGCGCGAGGACCTGCAGCTGCGGGCCGCGCTCGACCGCCTCGCAGCCGACGTGAAGCCCATCGCGCCCGAGCAGCACGCCGCGCGCGAGGCGATCTGGACGCCGGACAAGGAGAAGCCCGCCGGCGAAACGACACTGGGGACACCCGGAAGCGAGGAGAGTCGATGAGCCCCCTGA
>DASTKY010000187.1:0-6990 GCA_035715495.1 Gaiella sp.
CAAGGCGGCGAAGCGGATCGCGCGCTGGGCGCGCAAGCACGACGTGCGCCCCGAGCTCGTGGTCTGCTCGAGCGCGGTGCGCGCCCAGGAGACGCTTCGGCGCGTGCTCCCCGGGCTCGGCAAGCCGACGGTGTGGGTCGAGGTGGCGCTCTACGCGGCCGACGCGGAGACGCTGCTGCAGCGCGTCCACGCCCTGCCCGTGGAGGTCGACTCCGCGATGCTCGTCGGGCACAACCCCGGCCTCATGGACCTGCTGCTCCTGCTCGCCGCTCCCGGCCGGCTCCGCGGGCAGGCGCAGGAGAACCTGCCGACGGGCGCGCTCGCGGTGCTGGAGCTCGACGTCGACGGGTGGACGAGCGCCGCGCCGGGCGCTGCCCGCCTGCGAGAGTTCGTGCGTCCGCGGGATCTCTGAACGGAGGCGCGATGGAGACGAGAACGCTCGGCAACGGCCGACTCGAGGTGTCGGCGATCGGCCTCGGCTGCATGGGGATGAGCTTCGGCTACGGCCGGCCTGCGGACGACGACGAGATGATCCGGCTGATCCGCAGGGCCGTGGAGCTCGGGGTGACGTTCTTCGACACGGCCGAGGCATACGGCCCGTACACGAACGAGTCCCTCGTCGGGAAGGCGCTCGCGCCGGTGCGCGACCAGGTCGTGATCGCGACGAAGTTCGGCTTCGACATCCAGGGAGCCGGGTATCAGCACGGCCTCGACAGCAGGCCGGAGCACATCCGGGACGTCGTGGACGCCTCGCTCGGCCGGCTCGGGATCGAGACGATCGACCTGCTCTACCAGCACCGCGTCGACCCCGACGTCCCGATCGAAGACGTCGCCGGGACGGTGAAGGAGCTGATCGCCGAGGGCAAGGTCGGGCACTTCGGGCTCTCGGAGGCGGGCGCGCAGACGATCCGTCGCGCCCACGCCGTCCAGCCCGTCGCGGCCGTGCAGAGCGAGTACTCGCTCTGGTACCGGCGCGTCGAGGAGGAGATCCTTCCCGTGCTCGAGGAGCTCGGGATCGGGCTCGTGCCGTTCAGCCCGCTCGGGAAGGGCTTCCTCACCGGGACGATCACGGAGAGCACGACGTTCGCGAGCGACGACTTCCGCAATGTCGTGCCGCGGCTCTCCGCGGAGGCGCGCGGGGCGAACAGGGCCCTTGTCGACCGGATCGGCGAGATCGCGGCCCGCAAGGACGCGACGCCCGGCCAGGTCGCGATCGCCTGGCTCCTCGCCCAGAGGCCCTGGATCGTCCCGATCCCCGGGACGACGAAGCTCCACCGCCTCGAGGAGAACGTCGGCGCCGCGGACGTCGAGCTGACGGACGACGACCTCCGCGAGATCGGCAACGTCCTCGCGACCGTCGCCGTCCAGGGCGAGCGCTATCCGGAGCGGCTCGAGCAGATGACGGGTCGCTGACAGAGCGAAGGAGGGGAGGAGGCGCTCGCCTCCTCCCCTGACGCTACGCGGTGCGGCGTCGACTCAGAGGTAGCTCTCGATCCACTCGAGCACCTCGGGGACGTCCACACGCTGCGAGTAGCCCACGCCGCTGCAGTTCACGTTCGTGACGTAGGAGTTCACCGCGAGGACGGTGTCGGTCCCGCCGAGCAGGTCCGGCCCGCCCGAGTCGCCGAAGCACGTCCCGCCCGAGCCACCGCCCGGGTTGAGCGAGAAGCGGATGAACTCGTCGCTGTGCCGGAAGTTCCCCGAGACGAGCTCGCCCGGGGCGTACATCCGCGTCCGCGGGCCGCCCCACCGGTAGAACGGCGGCGGCTGCGGCAGCTGGCTGCCCGGGATGTTCGCCTGGAACTGGACGCCGTACCCGACGAAGTCGGCCGCCGTCTTGTTCGCGAGCGTGTCCACGAGCCCCGCCTCCGGCAGGTCGGCGTACTCGCCGACGAGGGTCGTCGGCACCGAGCCGTCGAGGTCGACGACGCCGACGTCGCGGTAGGCGTAGTTCGGCAGGCCGTTCGCGCACCCGGTGCAGAAGCCCGGGAACGGATGCGGCGTGCCACCGATGTCACCCGTGCACGGGTAGCCGTCGAAGAGCGGCGAGTCGTCGCACGAGACGACGCCGTCCGGGTCGGCGGCGACCGCGGCGGCGTAGTCGGCGTCGGTCGGGATCGGCCCCTGGCCGAACCAGATCTCGACGTGGGCCGCCGGCGGCTCGGTGCAGTGGCCCGCCGTCAGGAAGAGCTCGGCCGAGACCAGCGAGCCGCTACAGCGCCACAGCGGGACCCCGTCCTCGTCCTGGGCGACCATCAGGCCGACGTACGGATGGTTCGTGCCGTCGGGGACGCCGTTCGTGATCGCCGTCGCGGCGGCCGCACCGAACAGCGTGACCGCGAGCGCCGCCGCGAGCGCGACGACGCGCGTTCTCATCCTCATTGGATTCCTCTCCCCTCGTAGCTTGATCGAGGTCCCTTAACCACCGGCCGCCCGGCTGAAACCGCACCGACGTCTCGGGACCGGCGACGACGTGGTAGTTCTTCTGCCTCGCGACGTAAGGCAACCCTTACATCACTTCTCAGGTATGGCCGACCAGGAGGGACAATGACGCGAAGACGAGGCGCGCTGTGCGCCGTGGCAGTGCTGTCGACGTCCCTGCTGCTCGCCGGCTGCGGCTCCGGCGACGGCGGCTCGGACGAGGCGGAGGGAGGGAGCTGGTCGTTCACGGACGGCTCCGGCAAGACCGTCGAGCTGCCCGAGACGCCCAAGCGGATCACCGCGCACGCGTACTCGGCCGCGGCCCTGATGGCGTACGGGATCAATCCGGTCGCGGTCTACGCGGACATGCCGGTCGAGGAGGACGTCGGACTCCGGGGCGTCGATCTCGAGGGCGTCGAGCTCCTGGGCGAGGAGTGGGGCAAGATCGACCTCGAGAAGGCGGCGGCGCTCGACCCGGACCTGATCGTCGCGGACTACTGGCCCGTCGAGGAGTCGTACTCCGGGATGGAGAACGGCGACGACTGCAGCCATCGGACGCCCGAGGACTGCGAGGCGCGCCAGGTCTGGTGGCGGACGCTCGCGCAGCGCCAGGCGGTCATGGCCGACGCCCCCGTCTGAGCCTCAGCGGGCGACGACGGACGCCGGCGCGCCGCGGATGGCCTGGTAGAGGACGGCGCCGAGCACCGCCCCGGCCAGCGGGCCTGCGACGTAGACCCAGAAGTCCGTCCACTCGCCGGCGACGAGCGCGGGGCCGAACGACCGCGCCGGGTTCATCGACGCACCGGTCACGGCGCCGCCGACGAGCGCGTCGAGCGCGACCGCGCCGCCCACGGCGATCGCCGCCGCGGCGCCGACCGCCCGCGTGTCGGTGGCGACGGCCATGATCACGAACATCAGGATCGCGGTCAGCACCGCCTCGTAGACGAGTGCCGAGCCCGCGCCGACGGTCGGCACCGTCGCGCCGAGGTTCGCGGGCGTCCCCTCCCAGACGACCCGGAGGAGCGCGGCGCCCGCCACCGCGCCGACGAGCTGGGCCGGGACGTAGAGCGCCGCATCGCGTCGCGGGAAGTGCCTCGTGAGGCAGAACGCCGCCGAGACGGCGGGGTTGAGATGTGCGCCGGAGAGGTGCCCGACGGCGTAGACCATCGCGGCGATCGCGAGCCCGAACGCGAGGGCGACGCCGGTCGTGCCGAGGCCCGCGTCCCGCTCGGCGTCCGCGACGATCGCGCCGCACCCGGCGAAGACGAGCACGAACGTCCCGAACGCCTCGGCGACGCAGCGCCGAGCGACCGACGGCCTAGGCAAGGAGCTCGCGGACGAGCGCCGTGACCCTCGCGTCGATCTCGTCGCGGATCCGGCGGACGTCGCCGGCGTCCCGCCCCGCCGGATCGTCCAGCTCCCAGTCCTCGTACCGCTTGCCCGGGTAGATCGGGCACGCATCGCCGCAGCCCATCGTGATCACGACGTCGGCGGCCCGGACGACCTCGTCGGTGAGCGGCTTCGGGAACTCCTCGCCGAGGTCGACGCCGACCTCCCGCATCACCTCCACGACGGCGGGGTTGATCTCCTCGCCGGGCGCGCTGCCCGCCGAGCGGACGTGGATGCGGCCGTCGGAGCGCAGCTTCACGAGCCCGGCGGCCATCTGGCTGCGCCCGGCGTTGTGGACGCAGACGAACAGCACCTCGGGCATCTCCTTGGTCACGAGTCCCTCCATCTGGGCGAGTGCCCTCAGCCGCTCGCGCGCGAAGCGGTGCGCGAGCACGGGCACGAAGACGTTGATCCTGCCGGGGCCGAGCAGGTCGACCGACTCGGCGATGTAGCGCTCGATGGTCGGGCGCGAGAACACGCCCGCGAACTCGTCGGTGAGTGCGTCTGCGGCCTGCCGGACGTGGTGCTCCGTGACGGGGTCGAGTGCCTGACTCATGAGCGCCTCCTCGATATCGACCGCGATCTATGCGTGAGTGTTGCGCGGTCATCGATGCGTGTCAATATCCATGTGGTGAAGACGATCGCCACCGTGAGAGCCACCTGCCCGCCACTTCTCGCGGGGGCGCTCGACGCCGACGACGCGGAGGCCCTCGCGCGTGCGCTGAAGGTGATCGCCGACCCCGCGCGGCTCCGCATCCTGAGCCTCATCCAGGGACAGCCGGAGGGTGAGGCGTGCGTGTGCCACCTGACCGAACCGCTCGGCCTGACGCAACCGACCGTCAGACATCACCTCAAGGTCCTGCGGGACGCGGGCCTCGTGCAGCGCGAGCAGCGCTGGAGCTGGGCCTACTTCCGGGTCGTCGGCGAGCAACTGGCCGCGCTGCGCGAGCTGCTCGCATAGCGCCCCTCAGCAGCAGCCGGCGCTCGTCGCGGGCTGGATCACGGGGAGCCCCTTCGCTGCCGGCTCGCGCGTCTTCACCGCCTTGACGATCGCGCCGTGCATCCCATCCGCGACCTGGTGGGTGAACTCGACGGAGACCTGCTCGAAGCCGGCCGCCTCCAGCCCTGCCTCGTACTCGCCCTTCGAGAGCGCACCGGCGATGCAGCCCACGAAGCTGCCGCGGAGCGCACGCTGCTCCGGGGAGAGGCGATCCTCCGCGACGACGTCGCTGATCCCGATCCGGCCGCCGGGCTTCACCACGCGCGCGATCTCGGTCAGCACGGCCGGCTTGTCGACGGAGAGGTTGATCACGCAGTTGGAGATCACGACGTCGACCGAGCCTGCGGGGAGCGGGATCTGCTCGATCACGCCCTTGAGGAAGTGGACGTTGCCCACGCCCGCGTCGCGGGCGTTCTGCACGGCGAGCGCGAGCATCTCGTCGGTCATGTCGAGCCCGTACGCGACGCCCGTCGGCCCCACCCGCCTGGCGGAGAGGATCACGTCGATGCCTCCCCCCGAGCCCAGGTCGAGCACCGTCTCGCCCTCCCGCAGCTCGGCGACCGCCGTCGGGTTGCCACAGCCGAGCGACGCCAGGGCCGCGGCCTCGGGCAGCGCGCCCCGCTGGTCCGCGTCGTAGAGGGCCTCGCCGAACCTCACGTCGTCGGTCGCGCCGTCGGCGCAACACGAGCCGCTCCCGCAGCCGCAGTTCTCGGTGCCCTCGATCACGGCCCGCGCGGACTCGGCGTACCGCCGCCGGACCTCCTCGCGCAGCTCGTCTGCCGTCGCGGACATCAGCAACACACCCCTTTCAGGTCGGCGACCGCCGCGAGCATCTCGACGGCGTCGCGCTTGAGCGAGAAGTAGGCCCACTTGCCCTGCTGCTCGCGCTCGAGCAGGCCGGCGTCGGTGAGCTTCTTGAGATGGTGCGAGACGGTCGGCTGAGAGAGCCCGAGCACGGGCTCGAGCTCGCACGAGCAGACCGGTTCTGCACTCGTCGCCAATGCGTTCACGATCCGGACGCGCGCCGGGTCGCCCAGTGCCTTGAAGAGCGCCGCCGTCGCCTGAGCCTCTTCGAGACTGAGGACCGGCGCAGCCAGCGGGGCACAACACGTGACGGCGGGCTCGACGCCGGTGGTCATACCGTCACCCGGAGCGGGCGCACGTTCTCGATGGCCCGATCCCAGGCGCAGCTCCTCGAGCAGCGCGCGTCGCACACTCGAGCGCAGCGGTCACAGAACGAGACCGTGGGCTCCTCCTTCCAATGTCTCAGCCAGCGCAGCATGTGCTTCCTCCAATCGACGAACGTCAATATATCGACATTCGTCGATCTGTCAAGGCGAGCTTGCGAACGGCAGCGACCGGCCGGGTCGTAGGCTTGCCGCTCGGATGGACGGGATCGAGTACCTCCTCTGGCGGCACACGCTCGCCGACGGCCACGCGACGACCCTCTACGCCGTCCGCCACCCGCGCGCGACGACGCGCGTGCGCGTCGCCCACTTCCCCGAGACGGAGCGGCTCGACGTCTGGTGCGCCGCGAACGACCTCGACGAGGCGATCATCGGCGGGTTCTTCGTGCGCGACCCGTACCGGCCGCTCGGGGAGCTCTGGCTCGACGGTCTCGCGGTCCCGGGCGAGCCGGTCGTGCCCGCGTACGCCGCGGCGCGGGCGTGCGTCGTGGTCTCCGGGGACGAGGTCGACCTGATGCCGCGCGCCGACGCGCCGGCCGAGCCGCCGGGCGACCTCGTTCAGGCTGGCCCCCTTCTCGTCCGGGAGGGCGAGGTCGTGTTCGACCGGGAGCGGGACGTGGAGGGCTTCTCGTCGGGCTGCGGCCAGTTCGACTCGGACATCACCGAGGGGCGCCATCCCCGCGCCGCGCTCGGGATCTCGGACGAGCACTATGTCGCGGTCGCCTGCGACGGGCGGCGGTCGCGGGTCGACGGCGGGCTCGACCTGTCCGAGCTCGCCGCGGTGATGCTCGAGCTCGGCGCCCACACCGCGATCAACCTCGACGGGGGCGGCTCCACGACCCTCGTGCACCGGCGGCACCTCCTCAACCGCCCCTACTCGACGCAGGACCAGCCCGCCCCCGAGTCGCGCCCGATCGTCAGCGCCCTGCTCTTCGAGCCCCTCGGCTGAGCGGCCGGCGCCGGGCCTGGCAAGCTGCGCGACGACAAGCGACG
>DASTKY010000188.1:0-4506 GCA_035715495.1 Gaiella sp.
GTTCTCCGCAGGTCCCGACGGCGGCCCGCGGGAGCGCGCGAGAGGCCTCGCAGTCCTAGGGTTCGGCCCGTGACCGCGTTCCTCACCCGCCCCTTCCGGCTGCAGACCGCGCGCGAGCTCGCCTTCCTCCTGCTCGGTGGCCTGACGGCGATCGTCGGCTTCACCGTCCAGGTCGCGGGGCTCTCGGCGGGGCTCTCCCTGCTCATCACGTTCGTCGGGCTCCCGATCCTGCTCGCGCTCGCGGTGGTCGACCGCTGGCTCTGCGGGATCGAGCGCTTGCGGGCCGGCCTCGTCCTCGGCGAGCCGGTCCGCGGCAGCTACCGGCCGCCCGCCGCGAAGGGCTTCGTCGCCTGGGCGAAGGCGATCGCGACCGACCCGCAGACGTGGAAGGACCTCGGCTGGGTCTGGCTGAACGCCGTGCTCGGCTTCGCCTCCGCGATCGTGGCGGTCACGCTCGTCGCGTCGGTGCTCTGGGCACTGACGCTCCCGATCTACTGGTGGTTCCTGCCGGAGGAGGCGCTGCCCCAGCTGTGGCCGGACTCCCGGATCGACACCTGGCGCGAGGTGCTCGGGGTCGTCGCAGCAGGGCTCGTGCTCCTGCCGGTCGTCGCCCTCGCGCTGACGGGCCTCGCCCGCGGCCAGGCGTGGCTCGCCCGAGCGATCCTCGGCCCGAGCGAGCGCTCGGAGCTCGAGCAGCGGGTCGGCGTGCTGACCCGCACGCGGGCGGCGGCGGCCGACGCGCAGACGAACGAGCTGCGGCGGATCGAGCGCGACCTCCACGACGGCGCGCAGGCGCGGATGGTCGCGGTGACGATGGACCTCGGCCTCGCGCAGGAGAAGCTCGCCGACGATCCGGAGGCGGCCCGGGCGCTCGTGGCGTCTGCGCAGGCGGAGGCGCGGACGGCGATCGCGGACCTGCGCCGGCTCGTCGGCGGGATCGCCCCTGCGGTCCTGACCGACCGCGGGCTCGACGCGGCCCTGTCGGCGCTCGTCGCCTCCTGCCGGATCCCGGTCTCGCTCGACGTCAGGCCCGGCCCACGCCTGCCCGACGCGGTCGAGGTCGCCGCCTACTTCGTCGTCTCGGAGGCGCTCGTCAACGCGCAGAAGCACGCCGAGGCGGCGAGCGCGACCGTCCACCTGCGGCGGCAGGGGGACAGGCTCGTCGTCGACGTCGCCGACGACGGCCGCGGCGGCGCGGCGATCGGCGCCGGGAGCGGGCTCAGCGGCCTGCGCGACCGGTCGCGGCACTCGACGGGACGCTTGTCGTCACCAGCCCACCCGGCGGCCCGACGATCGTCCGTGCGGAGCTCCCGTGCGAGTCGTGATCGCCGAGGACCTCGCGCTCCTCCGCGAGGGGCTCGTGCGCCTGCTCGAGGAGAGCGGCCTCGAGGTCGTCACCTCCGTGGACAACGCCACCGACCTCCTGCGCGCGATCGTCGTCGAGAAGCCGGACGTGGCCGTCGTCGACGTCCGCCTCCCCCCGACGTTCCGCGACGAGGGCCTGCGGGCGGCGATCGAGGCGCGCCGGCGCCGACCCGGCTTCCCCGTGCTCGTCCTCTCGCAGTACGTCGAGCACGCCTACGCGTCCGAGCTGCTCGCGGACGGCGCCGGCGCCGTCGGGTACCTGCTGAAGGAGCGCGTCGGCGACGTCGCCGACTTCGTCGGCGCGGTGCGGCGCGTCGCCGAGGCGGGACGGCCCTCGACCCCGAGGTGGTGCGGCAGCTGGTCGCCCGGCGCGGCCCGCTCGACATGCTGACGCCGCGCGAGCGGGAGGTCCTCGAGCTGATGGCGGAAGGTCGGTCGAACGCCGGGATCGCCGAGGCCCTCGTCGTCACCGAGAGCGCGGTCGAGAAGCACGTCCGGCAGATCTTCGCGAAGCTCCGGCTCGCGCCGGCCGAGGGCGACCACCGCCGCGTCCTGGCGGTCGTCGCGTACCTCCGCTCCACCGCCTGACGCCTAGAGTCCCGGCATGGCGAAGCGCAACTGGATCCAGGAGGAGCGCCGCCGCACGCTCGGCGACTGGGTCGCCTTCTGCCCGGCCTGCGGGCACGTCGCCCGCTACTTCGAGGAGCACGAGGCGGAGCGCCCGACCGTGTGCCCCCAGTGCGAGACGACCCTCGTCGCACGGTGCCCCGCCTGTGACGCGCGGCTCCCGTCCGCCTTCGGGGTCGCGTGCGAGGAGTGCGGCGAGGCGCTCCGGCCGAACGAGCTCTTCGGCGGCGCGATCCGGCGCCCCGGTCGCTAGAGCAGCGCGACGAGCGCGACGCCGAGGACGATCACGACGGCACCGGCGGCCCGCGCGGTGGTCACGCGCTCGCGCAGCACGATCGCCCCGAGCGCGACCGCGAAGAGGATGCTCGTCTCGCGCACCGCCGCCACGGCGGGCGCGGGCGCCTCCCGGAGGGCGAGGAGCGCGAGCGCGTAGGCGCCGAACGTGAGCGTCCCGGCCGCGGCGGTCCGGGGGCCGAGCTCGGAGCGCAGGGCGCCGAGCCGTCCGGTCAGCGCGTACGCGAGGACGCCGACGACGGCGACGGGGAGGAGCGCGAGCTCGAGGTACGGGAGCGCCGCGGCGTGCTCGATCCCGCGCTTGTCGACGAGCGTGTAGCCGGCGATCGTGCCCGCGATCACGAGGGCGAGGAGCACGCCGCCCGAGTCGCGGGCCGACCCGACCCCGCGGACGAGGACGACGCCGACGCCGACGAGCACGACCCCGACCGCCTGCCAGGCACCCAGCGTCGTCCCCACGGCGGCGGCGCCGAGGAGGACGAGCACCGGCGCCGCCCCGCGGGCGATCGGGTAGACGAGGCTCAGGTCCGAGCGCCGGTACGCGGCCGTCAGGAGGAAGAAGTAGAGCGTCTCGAACCCGGCCGAGGCCGCGAGCCACGGCACGGCCGCGCCCTCGACGTCCCACGTCGCGACCGCGACCGGCGCGAACACCACGACGCCGACCGCGAGCGCGACGACCGTCGCCGCCCGGACGTCGCGCGACCGCGCGAGCAGGACGTTCCAGACCGCGTGCAGCGCGGCGGCCCCGACGGCCAGCGCGAACGCCTGGGTCGACACCTACGGGCGAATCGTGGCGATCCGTCGACGAGTCATCAGGTGAACGGCCGGGCTCGTGAGGGAGCCACGGGTTACGCCACGCTCAGAACATCGTCCCGACGATCTGGGAGAAGCGGATCACCGTGATCGTGTCCTCGGGGGACACCGGGCGGTTGTAGAGGCGCCCGAGCCAGTCGCTGAACTCGTCGAGCCGGCGCAGCTCGGGGTTGTCGTGCTCGATCTCGCGCGGCGAGAGGTCGCCGAGCGGCTTCACCTCGACCTTGTCGATGACCGCGTCGAAGACCTTCTCGCGCTGCCCGTAGCGGGCGCCGACGAGGACGGTGACGATCATCCCCTTCCGATACTTCGCCGACTTGTCGCCCAGCCGGATCGTCGCGGTCTTGCGGCCGGTGCGGAGCTGGTCGGCGACGACGGGCGAGTAGAAGTTGAGCGCGAAGGTCGGCACGCTCGGCGAGCGTAACCGCTACGGCCCCGGCGCGGAACCCTCGGCCAACGCCTCGATCGCCTTCCGCGCCATGTCCCGCTCGCCGCCGTAGGAGAGGAGCGCGGGCGCGTCCTCGAGGGGCACCCACCGCGCCTCGGCGACCTCGATCTCCATCCCCGGCGGCAGGTCGCCGATGCGGCCGCCCGCGGCGCGCAGGAGGAAGAAGGAGACGACCTTGAAGACCCGCTCGCCCTCCCACGTGTAGACGTAGCGCACGTCGCCGAGCTTCCGGTCTCCGGTCGCCCGCACGCCTGTCTCCTCGGCGACCTCGCGCACCGCCGCCTGGAGCGGGGTCTCGCCCGGGTCGACGAGCCCCTTGGGGAGCGCCCAGACCGCGCGCTTGCCCGGGTCGCGCCGGGGCCGCACGACCGCGACCCAGTCGCGGCCGCGCATGCGGCGCACCACGACGCCACCGGCTGAGAGCTCGCGTCTCACCCCATCGATTCTGCCCCGCCCGCGCTTCCTCGTGATCTGAGTCGCTTCGACTGAGATCATCCTTCCCACGCGCACCGGGAACGTGCTATAACCCAGTTGTCGGCACTCTCGTAGCGGGAGTGCCAGTGAAAATCGAGTCAACGTCACTTAGGGAGGCACATCGCATGAACCTGCAGCCCCTGGGCGACCGCCTGATCGTGGAGGTCCTCGACGAGGAGTCCACCACGGCGAGCGGCATCGTGCTGCCGGACACGGCACAGGAGAAGCCGCAGCGCGGCAAGGTCCTGGCGGTCGGTCCCGGCCCGCGCGACGAGGACGGGGAGTACATCAGCATGGATCTGGAGGAGGGTGACGAGATCATCTTCTCCAAGTACGGCGGCACCGAGATCAAGATCGGCGCCGACGAGGTCCTGATCCTGCGCGAGTCGGACGTCCTGGCGAAGGTCGTCGGCGACCGCGCCGGCGTCTAAGGCATCACGAGAGAGGAACGAGAAACCATGGCTCACAAGGAGCTCAAGTTCAAC
>DASTKY010000189.1:0-6094 GCA_035715495.1 Gaiella sp.
CCGGGAAGCCGTACCCGCACGTCGACGTCGCGCTCCGCGACCCGGAGACCGGAGCGCTGCTCGACGGGCCGGTGACCGGCGAGCTGCTCGTCCGCGGCCCGAACGTCTTCGACGGCTACTGGCGGAATCCCGACGCCACCGACGCCGTGCTCCAGGATGGCTGGCTCGCGACCGGCGACGTGGCCGAGCGCGACGAGGAGGGCTTCTACCGCATCGCGGGACGGCTCAAGGAGCTCGTCATCTCGGGCGGGGAGAACGTCTACCCGGCCGAGGTCGAGAGCGTCCTGCACGACCATCCCGCCGTCGCCGAGGCAGCGGTCGTCGGCGTGCCGGACGAGCGCTGGGGCGAGGTCTGCGCGGCGTTCGTCGTCCTGCGAGAGGGGACGACGGCGACCGGGGACGAGCTGCGCGCGCACTGCGCCGAGCGCCTCGCGCGGTTCAAGGTGCCGCGCTCCGTCGCGCTCGTCGGCGAGCTCCCGCGGTCCGCGCTGGGGAAGGTCCTGAAGGACGAGCTCCGCGAGGCGGCGACGGGGGTGGCGTCGTGAGCGAGACGCTGACCGGCGTCGACGGCAAGCCGCTCTCGAGCCGAGGCGAGCGGACGCGGCGGCGGCTGCTCGAGGCCGCCGAGACCGTGTTCGCCGAGCTCGGCTACCACGACGCCTCGATCGTCAAGCTCACGGAGGCGGCGGGCGTCGGGCAGGGCACGTTCTACCTCTACTTCGCGAGCAAGAAGGACATCTTCGACGAGCTCGTCGTCGACCTGAACCACCGCGTGCGGCAGGCGATGACCGAGGCGGCGTCCCAGGGGACGACCCGCGCGGAGATGGAGCGTCTCGGGTTCGCCGCGTTCTTCCGCTTCACGGCCGAGCACCCGGCGCTCTACCGGATCATCCGGCAGGCGGAGTTCGTCTCCCCCGAGACGCTGCAGCTGCACTACGAGCGGCTGACGAGCGGCTACGTCGTCGGGCTCCGCCAGGCGATGGAGGCGGGGGAGATCGAGGAGGCCGACCCGGAGCTGCTCGCCTGGGCGCTGATGGGGATCGGCGAGCTCGTCGGGATGCGCTGGATCCTCTGGGCGGGCCGCGACGAGCTGCCGGCGGACGTCCTGGACGAGCTCGGGCGCATCGTGGCGCGCACGATCGGCTCCCGGAACGGCGGTCGATGAGCGACATCGGGGTCGCCGCCACGGCCCACTACCTGCCCGAGCGGTGGATGACCGCCGCCGAGGTCGGCGCGGCGAGTGGGATCGCGGAGGACGTGATCGTCGAGAAGTTCGGCCTGCGCGGGAAGCACGTCGCGGCCGAGGACGAGCACGTCAGCGATCTCGCCGTCGCCGCCGCGAGCCGGCTCCTCGCCGAGCACGAGGTCGATCCGGCCTCGGTCGGGGCGGTTCTCTACTACGGGTCGACGTGGAAGGACTACGCCGTCTGGCAGGCGGCCCCGTGGATCGCGCACAGGCTGGGCTGCACGAAGGCGTTCGCGCTCGAGTACGACCAGGTCTCGATGGGCACGCCCGTCGCGCTTCGGTTCGCGCGGGCGCTCCTCGCCGCCGAGCCCGAGCTCAGGTCCCTCCTGCTCGTCGCCGCCTGTCGCGAGTCGTACCTCCTCGACTACGCGAACGAGCGGTCGCGGTTCATGTTCAACTTCGGCGACGGCGCCGTCGCCGGGCTGCTGACGACCGATGCGGACCGCAACCTCCTCCTCGGCTCCCACACGCTGACGGACGGCTCGTTCTCGCTCCAGGTCAAGGTGCCCGCGGGAGGCAGCGTCGAGCCTGCGTCGCACGCGACGGTCGACGCGCGCCGCCACTTCCTCGACGTCGCCGACCCCGCACAGATGAAGGGGGGCCTCGACAAGGTGTCGCTGCCGAACTTCGTCGCCGCGGCCGAGGGCGCGCTCGCCCGGAGCGCGGCGACCGTCGCCGACGTCTCCTACCTCTGCGGCATCCACATGAAGCGCTCGATGCACGAGGCGATCGTCCACGCGCTGGGCCTGCCGCTCGAGCGCGCCGCCTACCTCGACGACACGGGCCACATGAGCGGCGTCGACCCGCTGCTCGCGCTCGACCGGGCGGTGCGGTCCGGCGCGGTACGTGACGGCGATCTCGTGCTGCTGCTCGCCGCGGGTACCGGCTACACCTGGGCGGCGAGCGTCGTACGCTGGGGCCCGTCCACCGCCCCGTAGACGAGGAGACGAGCGACGACGATGAGCGCCCTCACCGACCTGATCGGGAAAGAGCTCGGGCCGACCGACTGGTTCGACGTCGGCCAGGAGCGCATCGACCGGTTCGCAGAGGCCACGGACGATCCCCAGTGGATCCACGTCGATCCCGAGCGTGCCGCCGAAGGCCCGTTCGGCACGACGATCGCGCACGGCTTCCTGACGCTCTCGCTCCTCGTGCCGCTCATGACGCGGACGCTCCAGCTCACCGGCTACCGCATGGGGATCAACTATGGCGTCAACAAGGTGCGCTTCCCCGCGCCCGTGCCGTCGGGCTCGCGGATCCGCGCGACCTTCACGGTGCAGTCCGTTGAGGAGGTCCCGGGCGGCGAGCAGAGCGTCACCCTCGCGACGGTGGAGTGCGAGGGCGTCGACAAGCCGGTCTGCGTGGCTGAGCTCGTCTCGAGGATGATCCGATGAGGCGCTTCGACGGCAAGACCGCGCTCCTCACGGGCGCGGCGCGCGGCATCGGTGCCGCGACGGCGGAGCGACTCGCGAGCGAGGGCGCGCACGTCGTGATCGCCGACTTCGACGAGGCGGCCGCCGCCGAGACGGCGGAGCGGGTCGGCGGGCGGGCGATCCGCTGCGACGTCACGTCCAGGGCCGACGTCGAGGCGGCCGTCGCGCTCGCCGCGGAGAGCGGCCGTCTGGACTACCTCGTGACGAGCGCCGGGATCATCCGCGACAACCTGCTCCACAAGCTCACGGACGACGACTGGGAGTCGGTGATCGCGACGCATCTCCGGGGCTCGTTTCTCGCCGTGCAGGCTGCGCAGGCGCACATGGTCGAGCAGGGGAGCGGCGCCATGGTCCTCATCTCGTCGACGTCGGCGCTCGGCAACCGCGGGCAGGCGAACTACGCCGCCGCCAAGGCCGGGATCCAGGGGCTGACGAAGACGCTCGCGATCGAGCTCGGCCGCTTCGGGATCCGCGCCAACTGCGTCGCTCCCGGGTTCATCGCGACGGCGATGACGGCGCAGACGGCCGAGCGGATCGGGATGGACTTCGCGGCCTTCCAGGAGGCCGCCGCCGAGCAGACGCCCCTCCGGCGGATCGGGCAGCCGGAGGACGTCGCGGGCGTGATCGCCTTCCTCTGCTCGGACGACGCCGCGTACGTCAGCGGACAGGTGATCTACGTCCGCGGCGGCCCGTAGCGCGCGGTGGGCGAGACGGCGATCGTCACCGGTGCCGCGAGCGGCATCGGGCGGGCCGTCGCGGAGCGGCTCGTCACGGACGGGTGGGACGTCCTCGCGGTCGACCTCGAGCCCGATCCGGCCGGGCCTGGAGCGCCGTTCGCGGCGGACCTGACGACGCGGGAGGGCAACCGCGCGGCGGTCGCGGCGGCGCTCGAGCGGTTCGGGCGTCTCGACGCCCTCGTCCCGAACGCAGGCTTCCAGCACGTCGCCCCGATCGAGGAGTTCGACGAGGACCGGTGGGACGCGCTGGTCGCGCTGCTCCTCACGAGCCCGTTCCTGCTCGCGCGCCATGCGTGGCCGGCGCTACGCGCGACCGGCAACGGCCGCATCGTCGTCGTCGCGTCGGTGCACGGGCTCGTGGCGTCCCCGTTCAAGGCCGGGTACGTCTCGGCGAAGCACGGCGTGCTCGGCCTCGTGAAGACGCTCGCGCTCGAGGGCGCCGAGGTCGGGATCCGCGCCAGCGCCGTCTGCCCCGGCTACGTGCGCACGCCGCTCGTCGAGCGGCAGATCTCCGACCAGGCGCGGATCCACGGCATCTCGGAGGAGCGCGTGATCGAGGACGTCCTGCTCGCGCCGCAGGCGCTCAAGCGCCTGCTGGAGCCCGCCGAGGTCGCCGACGCGGTCGCGTACCTCCTCGGTGAGAGCGGCCGGGCCTTCACGGGCGCGCCGCTCGTGTTCGACGGCGGGTGGACCGCGCGGTAGGCACGCGCTGCGTGCGGGGAGTCGTTCGGCCGGAAAGCGGGTATCCCCACCGCGCGATGCCGCGCATGCCCGACTCCACACCCGTCCAGGCCGCCCGCGGCGCGGGCCGCGACTTCGTCTACTCGACGGCGTTCGAGGTCCTCTCGCGGGCCGGCTTCGTCGCGCGTGGCCTGATCTACGGGATCATCGGCCTTCTCGCGTTCCAGGTCGCAGTGAGCGATGCGGGGAAGCTCACGAACCAGGAGGGCGCGCTGCGTACGGTCGCCGACAAGCCGCTCGGCGGGTTCCTCCTCGTCGTCCTGGCCATCGGGCTCGGCGGTTACTCGATCTGGAGGCTGTTCCGCGCCGCGCTCGGTCACGGCCCGGAGGACTCGGACAGCACGCTCGACCGGCTCGGCGGTCTCGGTAGCGGCATCGTCTACGGCGCTCTCTGCATCGCGGCGATCAAGATCCTCTCGGGCTCGGCCACGAAGGGCGCGTCGTCGAAGCCCGACCAGACGACCGCCGGTGTCTTCGACTGGCCCGCCGGCCGGTGGCTCGTCGGGCTCGCCGGCGTCGTCCTCCTCGGCGTCGCGGCGTACCAGTTCGTCAAGGGCGTTCGCCAGAAGTTCCTCGACGAGCTGAAGACCGAGAAGATGTCGCACGGCATGGAGACGTGGATCACGTGGATCGGGACGATCGGCCACGTCGCCCGCGCCGTCGTCTTCGGGCTCGTCGGCTGGTTCCTCCTCAAGGCGGCGTACGAGTACGACGCGAACGAGGCGGTCGGGCTGGACGGCGCGCTGACGAAGATCCTCAAGGCCGAGTACGGCCCGTGGCTCCTCGGCTTCGTCGCGGCCGGTCTCGTCGCCTTCGGCGTCTACTCGATCAGCGAGGCGCGCTACCGCAAGATCTAGGAGCGACGCGGGACCAGCTTCGCAAGCCGCGCTATGGTGCGGTGGGGAACGAAGGAGGGTGGGGACGTGCTGCTCGGCGGAGTCCAGGTGGACGATCGGGTCGTGCGCGACCTGGCTGCGATCGTGGACCGGTCCCTCGGCAACAAGCTGGAGTCGGCGCTCCTCTTCCGCGCGAAGATCGTCGGGCTCACGACCGAGGAGCGGCGGCGAATCCTCGCGGCCCTCGAGCAAGCGCCGGCGGGCCTCCAGGCGGTCCGGCAGGTGCTCCTCTCGAGCGAGGCGTGGCGGCTGCGCGACCGCTCGCAGCCGCGGGTTCGACCGGGCGTTAGCGTCTCGTTAGCGGCCGCCGCGACACTCGCCGCGTGCGGCATGGCGTGGGGTGGTGGGCGGCAGCTCGTCCGTCGGTGCGTGGGGGTCGCCGGCGGTCGAGCGTGTCGCGCGGCAGTCCTCGCCGCAACTCGAAGGGGGACGGATGGAGCGGACGAGGCGGACGGTCTGGGCGGCCGAGGCGCACGAGCAGGCGGCGCTCGAGCACGAGGACCTCGCGCGGCAGTGGGTCGCGGTCGGGGAGCGCCGGCACGCCGAGCTCGAGCTCAGTCGGACCGAGATCCACCGCAGGGCCGCGGCGATCAAGCGGGAGCTCGCTGCGGCGGAGGCGGCCGGGGCGTGAGCAACGGGGCGTCGGGAGCGGCGCCCCGTCCGCTCAGCGGAGTCCGCCGAGCAGCCACCAGAGGACGAGCACGGCGACCACGCCGACCGCGCACGCCCCGAGAATCGCCCACGCGCCCGCCCGCGGGACCCGATCGACGTGGCGGTACCCGTCCTCGGGCTAGTCGTGGTCGGCCCGGTTCACGGCCTGCCGAGGATCGCACGACGCCGGGACGGACCCGCGCGGGCGCCTTCGGAGGGCCGCAGACCCTGATCGCCGAGCGGCACCGCACCGAAGTTCGCGCGGCGCGCGTCCCCCGGTGCGGCACGCGGGCTCGTCGCCCTCCAGCGCTCGGTCGAGGACCTCGAGCTGCGCGTCCGGCGTCTCGAGGCGTCGGCGCCTGCGACGGACGTGACGCCCGCCGACGCGGA
>DASTKY010000190.1:0-4246 GCA_035715495.1 Gaiella sp.
CACCGTCGTTCGCACGCGGAGGTCGTCGCCGTCGCGCTCGACCCCGTCGAGCGGCCTGACGGCGACCATCACGTAGACGTCGCCCGGGGGGCCGCCGAGGACGCCCGCGTGGCCCGCGCCGCGAACCCGGATGCGCTGCCCGTCGTGGATTCCGGCCGGGATGTCGAGCTCGAGCGGGACGTCCTCGAGCGTCCGCCCGTCGCCCTCGCAGCGTTCGCAGGGGTGCTCGACGATCGTCCCGACGCCGTCGCAGCGGGGGCACGCGCCCGTGCGCACGATCTGCCCGAGCACCGTGCGGGACACCTGCTGGATGCGCCCCGCGCCACCGCAGCCCGGGCACGTCGTCGGCGACGTCCCCGGCGCGGCGCCGTTGCCGCCGCACGCTTCGCAGGCCCTCGCAACGCGGACGCCGACCTCGAGGGACGTCACCGTCACGGCGTCCGCGAGGTCGATCTCGACGTGGGCCGCGACGTCCGGCCCGCGCGCAGGCCCGGCCCGGCCACCCGCCGACTGTCCGAAGAGCGCCTCGCCGAAGAACGCGGCGAAGACGTCGGAGAGGCTCCCGAAGTCGGCGTCCATCGGCGCGAACCCGCCGCGCCGGAGCCCGGCGTGGCCGAACCGGTCGTAGGTCCGCCGCCGCTCGGGGTCAGAGAGCACCTCGTACGCCTCGGCGACGGCGCGGAAGCGCCGGCCCGCGTCCGGGTCCTCGCTGACGTCGGGGTGAAGCTCGCGCGCGAGCCGGCGGAACGCCCGCTTGATGTCGTCGTGGCTCGCGTCGCGCGGGACGCCGAGCAGCGCGTAGTAGTCGTCCTGGGTCGTCGCCATCAGGCCGGCCCGTAGACGTCCTCGACGAGGCGGGAGAGCTCGAACGCGGCCGCGCGCACCGACCGGATCGCCTTCTCGTAGTCCATGCGCAGCGGCCCGAGCAGGCCGACGACGCCGAGCGAGCGGTTCGCGAGCCCGTAGGTGGTGCCGACGTACGACGCGCCCCGCAGCTCCTCGCCCTCGAACTCGGGCCCGACGCGGACGACCGTCCGGTCGGGGTCGAGCGCCTCCTGCAGGAGCCCGAGCACGGCCGCGCGCCGCTCGAGCACCTCCAGCAGGCGCTGGCACGCCTCGAGGTCGGCGCCGCGCGCGTCGCCGAGCAGGCCGGCGGCGCCGCCGACGTAGAGGTCGGTCGAGGACTCGACGACGTCGGCGAAGGCCGGTCGGACGGTCTCGAGGAAGAGCCGCTCCCGCGTCGAGAGCCCCGGATCCTCGAACGCCCTGCGGATCACCGCAGCGCTCGCGCGCCTGCCGACGATCGTCTCCTCGAGGTAGGCCCGCGCCCAGTCGACGAGACCCGGGTCGACGCCGCCCTCGAACTCGAAGACGCGCTTCGAGACGCTGCCGGAGGCCGTGATCACGACGACGATCACGACGCGGGACTGGAGCTCGAGCACCTCGACGTGGCGTACGGCGGCCGCCTGCAGCGCGGGCGCCGAGACGAGCGCCAGCAGGTGCGTCGCGTCGGAGAGCGCCTCCGTCGTCCGGCGCAGCGCCTCCTCGAGCTCGTTCCGCATCGCGGTGAGGTCGAGCTCGAACGGCGCGGGCCGGCCCTCGATGAGGCCGACGAGCTCCTCCGTGTAGATGCGGTAGCCGCTCTCGGTGGGGACGCGCCCCGCTGACGTGTGCGGGTGCGTGAGCAGGCCGATCGCCTCGAGCTCCGAGAGCTCGCTGCGGACGGTCGACGGGGAGACGTCGAGGCCGGAGCGTTCCACGAGCGACTTCGAGCCGACCGGCAGGCCGGTGGCGACGTACTCCTCGACGACGCGTCGGAGGATCTCGCGCTTGCGCGGTGTCAGGTCCATCGCACCAATCGTACGGTCGAGGGCCGAGGCCGCCGGCGTCGCGCGCTCAGCGATCCTCGAGGCGGTGCAGGTGCGGCCGGAACACGGAGTAGAAGAGCGCGTAGCCGCCGCACCACGCGACGGCGAAGAACGCGGAGAGCGCGAGCGGCTCCGCGTGCGCGAGCGGGTCGAGCACGCCCCGGGCGAGCCCGCCGAAGATCTTGGACGGCTCCGTCACCGCCTCCCACGAGTTCCAGCGCTGGAAGCGGCCGAGGTAGACCCCGACGCCGCTGAGGACGAGCGCCCCGAGCGCGGTCGCCCAGCCCGCGGCCCGGCCGAGACGCGCCGAGACGACCGCCTGGACGAGGTAGACCGAGACGAAGCCGAGGACGAGGCCGAGCGCCGCGGCCGCCCCGATCGTCAGCGGGTCGAACCAGTACGTCGGCTCCATGTGCCGCAGCCACTTGAAGTCGGTGACGATGTACGGCGCGTTCGGGAGGAACAGGAGCCAGAGCGCTCCGAGGGCTGCGAGCGTCCAGGCCGACGCGCTCCGGCGCGCGGCGTCGTAGATCCAGAGCGCGAGCAGGAAGGGGATCCACGCGAGGAAGAGGTTCCAGGCGAGCCCGGCCGTGCCGTCGGTCCGCGTCACGGCGACGCGCGCGACGACGACGGCCGTGACGAGCGCGGACGCGACGAGCAGCGCGTTCAGCAGGAGCAGGCGACGCCTACTGGCTCCGTCACGCGACCGCAGGACCATGCACCGATCGTACCGGTGCGTTTCGCCCCGACCGGCCGCCGCGCGGGTCAGGCGAGCAGCTCGACCGTCACGGCGCCGCCGAGCAGCCGGCCGCGGCCGGTGAGCCGCACCCCGCCGCCGACGCGCTCGACGAGCCCGCCCGCGACGAGGCGCTCGAGCGCGTCGGGGTCGACGACCCGCTCGGCCCGGGCGAGCGCGAAGGGCTCGTCCAGCCGGAGCCCGAGCATCAGCCGCTCGATCTCCCGCGTCTCGGCGTCGAGCGGCTCGAGCTCGCGCGGCGGCTCCGCGCCGCGGGCGAGGGCCTCGATGTAGCCCGCGAGCGACGGACGGTTCCGGCGGCGGACGCCGTTCACCGTCGAGACCGCGCCCACCCCGAGGCCGAGGTAGTCCGCCCCGCGCCAGATCGCCAGGTTGTGCTGCGCGCGGAGGTCGCGGTCGCCGGTCTCCCGGCAGAAGTTCGCCGTCTCGTACCAGCGGTAGCCGGCGCCGGTCAGGGTCTCCGAGACGCGGGCGGCGTAGTCCTCCATCGCCTCGGCCTGGCGTCGGAGCTCGTCGCCGTGCGCGTGGGTGAACCGCGTGCCCGGCTTGGCCTCGAGCTCGTAGCAGGAGAGGTGCTCGGGCCCCAGCGCGACGGCGTCCGCGAGGTCCGCGTCGAGGTCGGCGGCGCTCTGGCCGGGGATCCCGTAGAGAAGATCGAGCGAGATGTTGTCGAAATTGGCATCACGCACAGTGTGCACCGCGCGCCGGACGTCCTCGGGCGTCGCCCGACGCTCGAGCACCTCGAGCAGGTGGGGCCGGAAGGACTGCGCCCCGAGCGAGACGCGCGTGACGCCGTGGTCGGCGAGCAGCGCCGCCAGCTCGGCCGTGACGGTCTCGGGGTTCGCCTCGACCGTGACCTCCTCGGCCTCGGGGAGGGCGCCCAGCATCCGCGCGAGCGCGGCGGGCTCGGTGAAGGTCGGCGTCCCGCCGCCGACGAAGACGCTCTCGAGGCGGGGTGCGAGGAGCGGCCGCTCCCGGTCGAGCTCCAGCAGGAGAGCGTCCGCGTAGGAGCCGTGCTCGTCGAGCCGCCCGACAGCGGTGACGAAGTCGCAGTAGCCGCAGCGGTGGACGCAGAACGGCAGGTGGACGTAGAGGTGGCGCACGCCCGGCTCGGTCCCGGACGCCGTCCCGCTCACGGCGCGGCGGGCAGGCTGCGGCTCATCGCTTCTTCTCGCCGTCCAGGTTGAGTACCGCGAGGAACGCCTCCTGCGGCACCTCGACGCCGCCCACCTGCTTCATCCGCTTCTTGCCCTTCTTCTGCTTCTCGAGCAGCTTGCGCTTGCGCGAGATGTCGCCGCCGTAGCACTTCGCGAGCACGTCCTTGCGCTTCGCCTTGACCGTCTCGCGGGCGATCACGCGCGAGCCGATCGCGGCCTGGATCGCGACGTCGAACATCTGGCGCGGGATCTCCTCCCGCAGCCGCTCGACGAGGAGCTTGCCGCGCTCGTAGGCGGCGTCGCGGTGGGCGATGAGCGAGAGGGCGTCCACCTGCTCGCCGGCGACGAGCACGTCGACGCGCGAGAGCGTGCCGTCGCGGAAGCCGGCGAGGTCGTAGTCGAAGCTCGCGTAGCCGCGCGTGCGCGACTTCAGCTGGTCGTAGAAGTCGAGGACGATCTCGCCG
>DASTKY010000191.1:0-3052 GCA_035715495.1 Gaiella sp.
GTCACGGTGCGGCCCTGGTTCACGCCCGGCCACGGCGAGGCGCTCTCGCACCGGGTCGCGAAGCACGTCGGGCGCGCGACCGAGCGCATCCGGATCGCCTCGCCCGTCCTCACCGCCGGGCCGCTCCTCGGCACGCTCGTCGAGGTGGTCAACGAGCGGCGCTGCGACGTCGCGGGCGTGATCGACGACACGCAGGTCGACGAGGTCGTCGGCCAGTGGCGGACGAACGGCGTCAGCGCCTGGAAGATCCCGCTGCTGCGGACGATCGCGACGGGCGCGAGGCTCGCCGGGAAGCCCTCGGCGCGCTGGTCGCCCGGCGGCGTGCAGGACGTGATGCACGCGAAGGTGGTGGTCGCCGACGACGTCTCGTTCGTCGGCTCCTACAACTTCTCGCGCTCGGGCGAGCTCAACGCCGAGAACGTGCTCGAGATCGACGACCGCGCCACGGCCGACGTACTCGCCGCGTACGTCGACGAGGTGCGCGGCCGCTATCCGCTCGCGACGCTCCCCGGGGGCTGAGCGCGCGGGACCCGCTCAGGCGACGCCGGCGAGGAGGAAGGCGCGGCTCTCCTTCAGCATCTCGCGCGCGATCACGAGGCGCTGCACCTCCTGGGTGCCCTCGTAGATCTGCGTGATCTTCGCGTCCCGCATGAACCGCTCGACGGGGTACTCCTTCACGTAGCCGTAGCCGCCGAGGATCTGGACGGCCTCGGTGGTGACCGCCATGGCGACGTCGCCGCACATGAGCTTCGCCATCGCCGAGGCCTTCGTCAGCTCCGCCTCCGGGACGTCGGCGTCGGCCATCTGCCCGAAGCGGTAGAGGAGCCCGCGCGCGGCCTCGGTCTGCGTCTCCATGTCGGCGAGCTTCGCGGCGATCAGCTGGTGCTGCGCGATCGGCCGCCCCATCGTCTCGCGCGAGCGCGCGTACTTGAGCGCGTAGTCCGTCGCCCCCTGCGCGATCCCGAGCGCCTGGGCGGCGACCCCCGGGCGCGAGCGGTCGAGGATCCGCATCGCGAGCTTGAACCCCGTCCCCTCGTCGCCGAGGCGGTTGCCGGCGGGGATCCGGCAGTTGTCGAAGACGAGCTCGCCGGTCGTCGAGCCCGCGATCCCCATCTTCTCCTCGAGCCGCGCGACTTCGAACCCGGGGGTGTCGCTCTCGACGAGGAACGCGGAGATCCCCGCGTGCCCCGCCTCGGGCTCGGTCTTCGCGAAGACGGTGTAGAGGCCCGCGACGCCGGCGTTCGTGATGAAGCGCTTCGTCCCGTCGAGGACGTACTCGTCGCCCTCCCGGCGCGCCGTCGTCCGCATCGCGGCCGAGTCCGAGCCGGAGCCCGCCTCGGTCAGCGCGTAGGCGCAGAGCACCTCGCCCGACGCGAGCCGCGGGAGCCATTCGGCCCGCTGCTCGTCCGTCCCGCCGAGCTTGAGCCCGAGCGAGCCGAGCTCCTGCACGGCGAGGATCAGGCCGCTCGTCGCGCACACCTTCGAGACCTCCTCGATCGCGACGAGCGCGAGCAGCGTCCCGGTGCCCGTGCCGCCGACCTCCTCGTCGAAGAGGACGCCGAAGATCCCCTGGTCGCGGAAGAGCTCGACGACGTCCCAGGGGAACTCGTGGCGCTCGTCGATCTCGGCGGCGCGCGGTGCGATCCGCTCGCGCGCGAGGGTGCGCACGAGGTCGCGCAGCTCCCGCTGCTCGTCGCTCAGGACGTCCCAGGGCACCGCGTCAGTCTACGAGCTGGGCGTGCCGATCAGCTCGGCGGGCACGAACTTGCTCACCTCGACGATCTCGTCCGCGGGCACGTTCGCGCGGCGCGCCGCCTCGACGATCGCCTCGGGCGACGGCGCCTCGTAGAGGCAGTACGTGCGGAGCTTGTCGGCGGAGATGAACGAGAAGAGCCAGCTGACTCCCTCGTCCGCGTTGATCGCGTCGATCATCCGGACGTCGTCGCCGTGCAGCTCGAGCTGCTCCGCGAAGCGACGCTCGATCACGTAGAGCGGCATCGGCCGATGGTAGCGCGTTCAGTCCGGGACGAGCCCGCGCCGCATGGCGTAGCCCGCGGCCTCGGTGCGGTTCGCCGACTGCGTCTTGCGGAGGATCGAGCGGACGTGGTTCGCGGCGGTGTGCTCCGAGATGTGGAGCAGCCGGCCGATCTCGCGGTTCGAGCGGCCGCGCGCCAGCTCGACGAGGATCTCCACCTCGCGGGCAGAGAGGCCGTCCGGAAGCTCGTCCTCGGGCTCCGGCTCCGGCGCGCCCAGCTCGGCTGCGCGGGCGACGAGCACCGGCAGGCCGATCGCGCGCCCGAGGCCCCCCGCGAGCGCGAGGTGCGAGCGGATCAGGTCGCCGTCCACCACGCGGCCGCGCGCCAGCAGCATCCGCGCGTACCAGTACGCGGTGTGCGCGAGCCACGTCCGCGCGCCGAGCCGCGTGTTCAGCGCGAGCGCAGCCTGGAAGTGCACTTCGGCGCGCTCCCAGTCGCCGAGGACGGACGCCGTCATCCCGAGGTAGCGGTCCATCGCGCCGTAGCAGGCGACGAGATGCCCGATCATCACGTTCGACCCTGCGTAGGCGGCGAGCTCCGGGTACAGGACCCGCGCGCACGTCTCGTCGCCGAGCGCCGCACAGGCGTCCGCGAGGTAGACGAGCGACCCGAGCCACAGCGAGGGACGCAGCGCACCGAGTCCTTCGGCGAGAATCGCGTCGAGCTCGCGCCTCGCCTCGACCTCCATGCCGAGCTCCGCGAGCACCGCGGCGAGCCCCGGCCGCCACGCGCCGGCGTGCGCCTGCGCGTCGAGGAGCCGCACGACCGGCGCCAGCTCGTGAAGCCGGCCCTGCTCGCGAAGGATGCCGAACATCTGGATCCCGAACGTCCCCGAGGCGTCCCGGCCGGTCAGGAGCCGTCCCCACTCGCGCGACCGCTCAGCCGCCGCCTCCGACTCGGCGAGACGGCCGTCGCTGAGGGCCAGCGCGCTCGCATAGTGCTCCGCGACGTGGAAGGGGAACGGCTGGCTGACGCGTTGGGCGATCGCGAAGAGCTCCACGAGCGCGTCGCGGGCC
>DASTKY010000192.1:0-2613 GCA_035715495.1 Gaiella sp.
CAGCGCGGCCGTCCTCACCGGCGCGCTGACGCCGGACGGCGTCGACGCGGTGGAGCTCCGGCTCGCGCTGCGCGACCGGCACGGGATCACGATCGCCGGCGGGCACGGGGACCTGGTGCCGCGGCTCTTCCGCATCGGACACATCGGCCACGTCACGGTGGACGAGATCGCCGAGGCCCTCGCCGCGATCGAGGACGAGCTCGTCGCGGCCGGCGCCTCGATCGAGACCGGCCGCGCAGCCCCGGCGGCGCTCGAGGCGTACGGCTCCGCCACGACGGCCTGACGTGCGCGTTCTCGTCCGCGAGACGATCGCCGAGGCGGGCGTCGACCTGCTCCGCGAGCGCTTCGAGGTCGACGTCGACGGCGACTCGCCGCTCGAGGAGATCATCGGGAACTACGACGCGATCGTCATCCGCTCGGCGACGCGCCTGACGCGCGACCTGATCGAGCGGGCGGGGCGGCTCAAGGCGATCGGCAGGGCGGGGGTCGGGGTCGACAACGTCGACGTCGACGCGGCGACGCGCCAGGGGATCGTCGTCGCGAACGCGCCGGAGTCCACGGTCGTCTCGGCGGCCGAGCAGACGATCGGCCTGATCGTGGCGCTCGCCCGCAACATCCCGCAGGCGCACGCCGCGCTCAAGGACGGCCGCTGGGAGCGCTCGAAGTGGGGCGGGATCGAGCTCGCCGGCAAGACGCTCGGCGTCATCGGCTTCGGCCGGATCGGCCAGCAGGTCGCGCGGCGGGCGCTCGGCCTCGGGATGGAGGTGCTCGCGTTCGACCCGTTCGTCGGCCGTGACCGCTTCCGCGACCTCGGCGTCGAGCAGGCGGAGACGGTCGACGAGGTCCTCGCGGGGAGCGACGTCGTCACGCTGCACTCGCCGCTCACGGACTCGACGCGCAAGCTGATCGACCGCGAGGCGATCGCGAAGATGCGCGACGGCGCGCGACTCGTCAACGCGGCCCGCGGCGCGCTCGTCGACGAGGAGGCGCTCGCCGAGGCGATCGAGTCCGGGAAGCTCGCGGGCGCGGCGCTCGACGTGTTCTCGGCGGAGCCCTACGAGGGGCCGCTCCTCGGGCTCGATCGCGTCGTCGTCACCCCGCACCTCGCCGCCTCCACCGACGAGGCGCAGGACCGGGCGGGCGTCATCGTCGCGGAGCAGATCGTCGCGGCGCTCGACGGCGGCATCGTCTCGAACGCGGTCAACATCCCCGTCGTCGACCAGGCCGACCTCGAGGTGCTCGGGCCGTTCATCCCGCTCGCGGCGCAGCTCGGGCGGATCGCCGTGCGCCTCGCGGCGGACCGCCCGCACCGGATCACCGTCGCCGCGCACGGTCCCCTCTCGGAGTCGGACACGCGGCTCCTCACCGCCGCCGCGCTGAACGGCGCCTTCCAGGAGCGCGTCGACCAGGTCGTGAACGTCGTCAACGCGCCGCTGATCGCGGCCGAGCGCGGCATCGAGGTCGTCGAGGAGCGGAACCGCGCCTCGCGCGACTACACGAACACCGTCGAGGTGCGGGTCGACGCGGACGGCGAGGAGGTGACGGTCTCGGGCACGACGATCGGCCCCGAGCCGCGGCTCTTCCTCGGCGGCGCGCTCGGGTTCGGGATCGACATCGAGATCGGGCCGCACATGGTCTTCCTCCGGTACGAGGACCGCCCGGGCGTGATCGGCATCGTCGGCTCGATGTTCGGCGACGCGGGCGTCAACATCGCCAACATGGCCGTCTCCCGGACACGGGAGGGAGGGGAGGCGCTGATGGTCTTCTCGATCGACACGCAGGCGACGAGCGAGCTCGAGGGGGCGCTGCACGCGATGGGCTTCGACGACGTCCGCTTCGTCGAGCTCGGGTGAGCGACCGCATGGACGCGCTGTCCGGCGCCGGACGCGAGTGGCCCGACTCGGTCGAGCGCGTCGCCGCCTTCCTGCGCGCGACGGGCGCGGAGGCCCGGCTCGAGGAGCTGCCGGTGCCGACGCCGACGGCGGCGGACGCGGCGGATGCGGTCGGCTGCACCCTGGGCCAGGTCGTCAAGTCGCTCGTCCTCGTCGGCGACGGCACGCCGGTCGTGGCGCTCGTCCCGGGCGACCGCAAGGCGGACACGGGGAAGATCGCGCGCGTGCTCGAGGCGCGGAAGGTGACGATCGCGAGCGCGGCCGAGGTGGTCGAGGCCACGGGGTTCACGCCGGGCGCGGTCTCGCCCTTCCCGCTCGAGCGCGTGCCCGTCGTCCTCGTCGAGCGGACCCTGCTCCGCTACGGCGTCGTCTGGGCCGGAGCGGGCTCTGACCGGCACATGCTCGCCATCGCGCCGCCCGAGCTCGTGCGCCTCACGAAGGGTCGAATCGAGGACGTCGTGCTGGAATCTCCATAATCCTCGGAGACGACGGCGAACGGAGGGACGCTCGATGCAGGAGACCGCGAAGATCTGGATGAACGGCGAGCTCGTCGACTGGGGCGACGCCACGATTCACGTCGGGGTCCACGGCCTCCACTACGGGACGGGCGTCTTCGAGGGCATCCGAGCCTACGAGACGTCGAAGGGCCCGTCGGCGTCTCGTAGCAGCGGATGCCCTCGAACACCCCGGTCCCGTAGTGCAGGCCGTGGACGCCGACGTG
>DASTKY010000193.1:0-3230 GCA_035715495.1 Gaiella sp.
GCGCGGCGGCGCGGACGTGACCGGCGAGCGCGTCGCGCTCGCGGACACGCGGCTCCGAGCGCCGATCGTCCCGAGGAAGTTCTTCCACACCGCCGGCAACTTCCGCGAGCACGAGGAGGAGTCGAAGAACGTCGACTGGTCGCACGCGATCGCGCCGTGGATCAACTTCTTCCAGAACGACGACGCGATCGTCGGTCCGGACGAGCCGGTGATCTACCCCGAGCACCTCACCGAGGAGCTCGACTACGAGCTCGAGCTGGCGGTGATCCTCCGCAAGCCGGGTAAGTGGCTGACGCCCGAGGAGGCGGCCGACCACATCGGCGGCTACGTGATCTTCAACGACCTCACCGCCCGCGACATCCAGCGCGGCGAGATGCGCTCGGGCGTCTTCTCCTTCTGCAAGGCGATCGACACGTTCTGCCCGCTCGGGCCGTGGATCGTCACGCCCGACGAGATCGCCGACCCGCACGACCTCGCGATGCAGCTCCGCGTCAACGGCGAGCTGCGGCAGGAGTCGCACTCGAGCCGCATGTCCGTGACGATCCCGGAGATCCTCTCCAACTTCTCGGCGCTCGGGTACTCGGCCGGAGACGTGCTCTCGACCGGGACGGTCGCGGGGGTCGCCGGCTTCAAGTCGCCGGAGGAGCGGGCACGGCTGTACCTCAAGCCGGGAGACGTCGTCGAGGCCGAGATCGAGCGGATCGGCGTGCTGCGGAACCCGATCGTCTCCTGGCAGGAGGCGTACGGGACGCCGCCCCTGCCGCGCATCCGCCCCTGGGGTGACGCCTAGCGGACGTCAACGGCATGCAGAACGCGGCGCTGACGGGCAGATTCTCCCGTGGCGGGGGCGAAATGCATGCAATAGGGTGTCGGTGTGCCCCGTGGCGACGTAGCCGGGTCGCAGACGACCAAGGCGACGCTCGGCCTGCGCGAGCTCGTCTTCGAGGGCGCGCTGGCGCCGGACGAGCGCGTCCCCGAGGTGGGGCTCGCCGATCGACTCGGGGTCTCGCGCACGCCGCTCAGGCTCGCGCTCGCGACGCTCGCCCACGAGGGGCTCCTGCGCGCGCTGCCGGGCGGCGGGTTCGTCGTGTGCTCCTTCTCGCTCGACGACGTCGCCGACGCGATCGAGCTGCGGGGCGTCCTCGAGGGAACCGCCGCGCGCTTTGCCGCCGAGCGGCTCGAGTCCCCGGCCGAGCTCGCCGACCTCGTCGCCGTCACCGGGCAGCTCGACGCCGTCGTCGCCGAGCCGACGCCCCTGCTCGAACGGTTCGTCGAGCTGAACGACCGGTATCACCGGGCGCTCGTCGTGCTCGCGAAGAGCGACGCTGTCGCCCGTGCGATCGGGAACGCCGTCGCCCTGCCGTTCGCCTCGCCCGGCGCGCTGCTCGCGTCGCAGGCGACGCTGACCCGCGAGCGCGAGGTCCTCGTCGTCGCCCAGCACCAGCATCGGATGCTGCTCGAGGCCGTGGAGGCCGGGCACGGGTCGCGGGCGGAGGACATCGCCCGCGAGCACGCGCGGCTCGCGAAGCTGAACCTGGAGCTCGTGCTGGAGAGCGAGCCTGCGCTCGAGCGCCTGCCGGGCGCGCCGCTCCTCCGGCGCGTCGTCTGAGCGACGATGGCGACGCTGCGCGAGCGGCTCGAGCAGGCGGACGCCTTCGTGGTCGCCGCCGAGCTCGTCACGAGTCGCGGCTTGCTCTCCGCGGACAGCGGTCGCGCGCTCCAGGCCCGGGCACGTGAGCTCGCGGCGAACCCGCGGATCGACGTCCTCTCGATCACCGACAACCCGGGTGGGCACGCGATGCTCGCACCCGACACGCTCGGCCACGATCTCCTGTCGCTCGGGCAGGACGTCGTCATCCACCTCGCCTGCAAGGACTGGAACCGGAACGCCCTCGAGAGCCGTGGCTGGAAGCTCGGCTCCGAGGGGTTCCGCAACGTCCTGTGCATGTCGGGCGACTATCCCGTGACGGGCCACAGGGGCCACGCGGCGCCCGTCTTCGACATCGACTCCGTCGGGCTCATCGAGCTCCTGGCGGACATGAACGCGGGCCTGCTGCCGGACGAGCGGCGGCCCGGGCCCGAGCTGGGCCGCACCGACTTCTTCCTCGGGTGCGTGGTGACGAACCACAAGCGGCACGAGCGCGAGGTGATCCCGCAGTACCTCAAGCTGCGCAAGAAGGCCGCCGCCGGAGCACGGTTCGTCATCAACCAGATCGGCTACGACACGCGGAAGGACGACGAGCTCCTGCGGTGGATCCGCCGTGACGCGCTGCCGCTCGCCGCGCTCGCGAACGTGTACGTGCTCTCGCCGACTGCCGCGCGGGCATTTCACCGTGGGGCGATTCCCGGGGTCGTCGTCACCGACGAGCTCCTCGAGCTCGTCGAGCGCCGGGCGGCGTCGCCGGACCGGGGGCGGGCGTTCTTCCTCGACCTCGCGGCACGGCACGTCGCGGTCGCGCGCGGCCTCGGGTTCGCCGGCGTCTACCTGGGCGGCCACGTGCCACCCGCCGCCTTCGACGAGGTCCTCGCGGCGGCCGACGGGTACGCCGCGGACTGGGTCGCGCTCGCTCGCGGAATCCAGTTCCCCGTCGATGCCGAGTTCTACGCCTTCGCACGCGATCCCGAGACGGGCCTCTCCTCGGATGCCCTCGACCCGACGTATGTCGAGTCGCGACGGCGCCGCAGATCGGACCTTCGGGTGCCGGTGACGTACCGGTTGAGCAGACGCGTGCACCGCGCGGCATTCGCCGAGGACGCCCCGCTCTTCACGGCGGGCCGTGCCGTCTACCGCGCCATCGAGCGCGCTCCGCGGCCGATCGGCAGGGTTGCGCACGCGGTCGAGCAGGCCGCCAAGGTGCCGCTCTTCTCCTGCAAGGACTGCGGCGACTGCTCGCTCCCGGAGATCGCGTACGTCTGCCCCGAGTCGATGTGCGCCAAGAACCAGCGCAACGGGCCGTGCGGCGGCACGCGCGACGGGCTCTGCGAGGTCTACGACTCCGAGTGCATCTGGTCGCAGGCATACGAGCGGCTCAAGGCCTACGGCGAGGACGGAGCGATGCTCGACGGCCCGGTCGTCGTCAAGGACAACGCGCTCGCCGGGACGAGCGCGTGGGCGAACGCCTTCCTGGGCCGCGATCACCACGCGCGTCCTGCGGGCCGGACCGGACGGTGAGATGATCGGCGCCACCACGCCGAGCGGCGAGCATCCGACCCCGAGCGAGCGCGCCCGC
>DASTKY010000194.1:0-2461 GCA_035715495.1 Gaiella sp.
GCCGGTCGTCGCCACCGTCATCGCGTGGGCGTGGCTCGGAGAGACGTTCGGGACGACGCAGCTCGTCGGAGGCGCCATCGTCATCGCCGGCATCTTCGTTGCCCAGTCGGCGCGCTGACATACGCTGTCGTTCCCCGCAGATCGGAATCCGCTCCAGCGCGGATTCCGATCGCGCAATCCCTGAAGGCGGCCGCTCCGCGGCCGCATCGCGCTGGAGTACCCTCTTCGCCGTGGTCAAGCGCCTCCTCCTCGCGTCCCCGCGCGGCTACTGCGCCGGCGTGGAACGCGCCGTCGAAACGGTCGAGCTCGCGCTCGAGCACTACGGCGCGCCCGTGTACGTGCGGAAGCAGATCGTCCACAACATCCACGTCGTGCACGACCTCGAGGCGCGCGGGGCGATCTTCGTCGAGGAGGAGACCGAGGTCCCGGAAGGCGCCACCGTCGTCTACTCGGCGCACGGCGTCGCACCGGCTGTCTACGCGAACTCCGAGAAGCTCGGCCACAACGTCATCGACGCCGTGTGCCCGCTCGTGACGAAGGTCCACGTGCAGGCGCGCCGCTACGCCGACGAGGGCTACACGGTCGTGCTCATCGGGCACGAGGGGCACGAGGAGGTCGTGGGCACGATGGGCGAGGCGCCCGAGGCGACGGTGCTCGTGCAGACCATCGAGGAGGTCGAGGCCCTCGACCTCCCGAGCGACGCGAAGCTCGCCTACGTCACGCAGACGACGCTCTCGGTCGACGAGACGGCCGAGATCATCGCGACGCTTCGTCGCCGCTTCCCGGAGATCCGCGCTCCGCGCAAGGAAGACATCTGCTACGCGACGTCAAACCGCCAGTGGGCGGTCAAGGAGATGCTTTCCGAGATCGACCTCCTGCTCGTCATCGGGTCGAGGAACTCGTCGAACTCGAACCGCCTCGTCGAGACGTCGCGCGCGGCCGGGACGCCAGCGCACCTCATCGACGACGAGACCGAGATCGACGAGGCTTGGCTCGAGGACGCGACCACCGTCGGCATCACCTCGGGCGCGTCGGCGCCCGAGAAGCTCGTGAACCGGGTCTGCGACTGGTTCCGGGCTCGCGGCGTCACCGAGGTCGAGCCGTATCGCATCGTCGAGGAGGACGTCACGTTCCGCCTCCCGGTCGAGCTCCGCCGCGAGCTCGAGCTCGCGCAGAACTAGGCCGGCGCCGGCACCGGGGCAGCCCGGCCGCGCGCGCAGGCGGTCCCGGTCCGCAACGCCGCGACGGTCGCGCCGGTGAGCCCGAGCATCATGTCGCCCAGGGTGTCCGTGTACGCGGTGTCGTACTCCTCGGAGCCCCGGATGAACGCGATGTACTCGCCGAGCTCCCACAGGATCGCCGCGGTCGCGCCGACACCGACGACGATGACGAACATCGCGAACCGCGGGAGCTCGAAGCGGAGCACGAGCTGGCCGACCGCGAGGCAGAGGAGCCCCCAGTTGACGAAGTGGTTGAGGTCGTCCCACCACGAGATCGAGTCGTAGAGGTCGAGGGCGTTCCCGACGACGTCGACGAGGAACGGCGAGACGAGCAGGATGTCGAGGGCGTACGGGTAGGGCTTCGGCCGTCCGGCGAGCCACCAGCCGAGCGGGACGACGATCGCCGCAAGGGGGTAGAACACGAGGCGCCATCCGAACGCCTTGCCCTCGAACTGGTCGAGCCCGGAGAACGCGCCGAACGCCAAGAGCCCGACGAGCGCAGCCTTGAAGGCGACGTCGAGCCAGAAGACCCACGAACGGCGCATCGCCCCGACAGTGTGAAGCTCGTATCAGTCGGAACGTGTCAGGCGGCGGCCGACCTCGCGAGCGCGAGCTCGGCGCCGCCGACCTCGACCGAGACCGCGAGTGTCTCGCGCGCGATCCAGTCCTCGTGCTCGAGGAGGTCGGTGTCGGCCTCCGGAATCGTCAGGGCGATCCGGTCCGTGAGATCGAGCCCCGACTCCTTGCGCAGCGTGTTGACCGAGTGGATCAGGTCGTAGACGCGTCCGCGACGAAGGAGGTCGTCGTCGAGGTGGAGGTCGAGGGCGACTGTGAGCCCGTCCGACGCCGCCACCGCCCAGCCCTCCTTGCCCTCGCGCTCGACGAGCACCTCGTCCGCCGAGAGCTCGTGCCCGGCGACGCGAACGCCTCCACCCGACAGCTCCTCGAAGTCGCCGGATTGAAGTGCGGCCCGCACCGCACCCAGCTCCTTCCCGAGCTTCGGGCCGAGCACGGGAAGGTTCGGCTTCACCCGGAGCTGGCTCGCCTCGACGGGGCCGAACTCGACCGCGCGCACGCGGAGCTCGTCGGCGACCTCGTCGGCGTGACCCTCGGCGAGCGGTGCCCCCTCGACGACGAGCGCGCGCAGCGGCTGCCGGAGCTTCACGCCCGAGGTCGCACGCGCCTGGCGGCCGAGCTCGACCACGCGCCGAAGCTCGGCGATCTCGGCGAGCAGCGCCGTG
>DASTKY010000195.1:0-2592 GCA_035715495.1 Gaiella sp.
TCGACGGCGTCGCGTCCCACGCTCCCGCTGCGACCGTGCGGGAGGCGACGGCGCTCGCACGCGCCGTCGACGCCGACGGCCTGGTGGGGCTCGGAGGCGGCAGCGCAATCGACACGTGCAAGGCGGTCGTCTCCACCCTCGCAGCCGAAGGCGCCGAGCCCCTGCCGCGCGTCGTCGCCGTTCCGACAACGTAAGCCGGCGCCGAGTGGACGCCGTTCTTCGGGACGCTCCTCGAGCCCGGTCGCAAGGGCGGCGGCTCGGACGAGCGCGCGACGCCCGTCGCGGCGATCTACGACCCCGAGCTGACGCTCGACCTGCCGCTCGGGGAGACCGTCGGCTCGTCGCTGAACGCGCTCGCGCACTGCGCGGAGGCGTACTACCACCCGGCGCGCACGCGGCGCGCCGAGCGCCACGCCGACACGGGCGCGACCGCGATCGACCACGCGCTCCCGCTCGTCGTGGCGCAGCCTCGCGGGATCTACGGCCGGACGCGCCTGCTCGAGGGCGCCTACCGCGCCGCCCTCGCGGTGGCGGAGTCGGGCCTCTGCCTGGGGCACGCGATGGCGCAGGTGCTCGGCGGCCGGTACGACCTCGCGCAGGGGGCGATGAACGCCGTCTGCCTCCCCGCGGCGGTGCGCTTCAACGCCGAGGCGGTGCCCGACGCCGTCGCCCGGCTCGGCCGCGCGCTCGGGACGGACGACCCCGCCGCGCGGCTCGAGGAGCTCGCGCGGCTCGGCGGCTTCGAGCGGCTGCGCGACTTCGGCATCCCGGAGGCGGAGCTCGACGACGTCGCGGAGGCGATCGTGCAGCGGCCCGGCGCGCAGGCGAACCCGCGGCCCGCGCGCGCCGACGACGTCGCGGGACTTCTCCGCTCGGTCTGGTAGCACTCACCGGAACCGCTCGCCCTCGTCACGCAGGTAGCCCCACCGCGCGAGGGCGAGGAACGCCGTGCCCCAGGCGGCCAGCGCGGCGACGTGGTGCGACGGCAGCGGCCGGTCGGCCGTGGCGATCGAGTCGAGGATCTCGATCCAGCTCCGCGTCGGGAGGAGCTGCGCCGCGACGTCGGCCGTGTGGGGGACATCGTCGCCCGGTCGAGCCCACAGCGACCCGGCGATCGCCAGCGGGAGGAAGAGGAGGTTCGCGACCGGGAGCGCCGCCCGGGGCGAGAGCCAGTATCCGAGCGCGATCCCGAGAAACGCGAACGGCAGGCTGCCCAGGAGAAGCGCCCCGACGAGCGCCGCGAGCCGCCACACGGGCGGCGTGGCCCCGTACACCGTCGTCGCGACGACGGCGACGATCGCGGTCGTCGCCGCACCGAACGCGAGGGCGGAGAGCATCCGCCCGGCGAGCCGCTGCCCCGCGGACACGGGCAGCGTGCGCAGGTACGACTCCCACGGCGTCGCGCGGCTCGCCGCGATGCCGACGCCGAACTGGAAGAACGCGACGGTGAGGAGCGCGGTCGCGGCGAACCCGGCGAGCAGGCGCTCCGGCTCGCCGCGCTCGAGGTGCCGCCCGAAGAGCAGGAGCGCGATCGCCGCGAAGCCGAGCGTCGGGATCCAGTAGGCGGGGAACCGGAGGAGCTGCCGTGTCTCGGCTCGCGCGTAGGCGACGGCCAGCCTCATCGCCCGTCCCCCGTCAGGGCGACGAAGGCGTCCTCGAGACTCGACGGGACGACCTCGAGCTCCGCGAAGGGCACGCCGGAGCGCACGAGATCCGCGACGACGCGGTCGGCGTCCTCGACCCACACGACGTGACGACCGCCACGCGAGTCGGACGAGAGGATCCCGGGAAGCGAGGGGAGCTGCGACGCGCGGAACGAGACGCGCGTCACGCCGCCGTGCCGCCGCATCTCCGACACGCTCCCGTCCAGCGTGACCCGGCCTGCGCGGAGGAGCACCACGCGGCTCGCGACCTCCTCCGCCTCGCGGAGCTGCTGTGTCGTCAGGAGGACGGCGCCGCCGTCCGCGGCGTACCCGCCGACGAGGCGCAGGACCGCGCGCCGCGCAGTGGCGTCCATCCCCGCGGTCGGCTCGTCGAGGAAGAGCGCCCGCGGTCGACCCACGAGCGCGAGCGCGACGGCGAGCCGACGGCGCTGGCCGCCGGAGAGCCCCATGGCGTCCCGGTCGGCGAGCGCGCCGAGGTCGAACCGGTCGAGCGCGTCGCGCGGCGCGGGGGCGTCGGGAAAGTGCGCACGGACGAGATCGACCGCGTCGCGCACGCGGAGCCCGGGCGGGAAGCCGACCTCCTGCAGCACCGCGCCGACCCGCCGCCGCGCCGCCGGCTCGCGCGGGTCGAGGCCGAAGAGACGCGCGCGTCCCGCGTCGAGCCGGCGCAGACCGAGCAGGACGGCCACGGCCGTCGACTTGCCGGCGCCGTTCGGGCCGAGCACGGCGAGAATCTCGCCGCTGCGGAGCTCGAGGTCGACGCCGTCGAGCGCCACGACGTCGCCGAAGGAGCGCCGGGCGGCCTCCAGGCAGGCGACGACCGGGGAGGCTCGCATGGGCTTCGGGGCGTGCATGGGTACGCGTGCCGCCGCGATCACGATGCTAGGAGCCGGTCGCGCCGCTCACCAGTGTCCGAAGGGGACGTGTC
>DASTKY010000196.1:0-2487 GCA_035715495.1 Gaiella sp.
GCCCCGTGGCCGCGCTCGAGGCGCTCGCCGCCGCCGCGCCGACCGCGCCGGCGGCGGAGCGCGCGAGGCTCGTGGCACTCGCCGTCGCGGCGGGCCGCGACGTGGAGCGGCTCGTGACGGATCCGCAGCTGGTCTCGCTCCGGCCGGAGGCCGTCGACCTCGGCGCGCTCGCGCGTGGGCTTGCCTCGGAGCGGGTGGTCGTGACGATTGCGGGCAGCCCCCGCGCGAACGTCGACCCGACGAGGATCCGTCAGGCGCTCGCGAACCTCGTCGAGAACGGCCTGCGCCACGGCACGACCGTGGCGATCGACGTGGGGGCGAGGGACGGTCGCGTCGTGGTCGACGTGGCCGACGACGGCCCCGGGTTGGACGAGGGCCTCGATCCGTTCGCGCGGGGCACGAGCGGCGCGCGCTCGACCGGGATCGGGCTCTGGCTCGCGCGGGCGATCGCGGAGGCGCACGACGGCTCGCTCGACCCGGTGGGCGCCGGGCCGGGCGCGCGCTTCAGGCTCGTCCTGCCGTCCGCTTCCGGCGAGGGCTGAGGCCGAGCTCGGCGCCGAGCGCCTGGGCGCGGGCGGCGACGGCGCGCCGCATCGAGGCGGGCTCCACGACGACGGTCTCGCCGCGGTCGGCCAGCACCTCGGAGAGGAGCCACTCCTCGGTCTTGAACGTCACGTCCGCGATCGCAGACTTGTCGGTGAGCGCCCGGGCGCCGCGCTCGAGCTTCCAGCGGGCGATCGGCGGACCGTGCCAGAGGCGCGCGACGTGCGGCTCGGCGAGGTAGTTCGGGTCGAACCCCTCGCGGGTCTCGAAGCGCTCCGACGTGAGCTTCGCCGAGCGCATGCGGTCGAGCCGGTACGTCCGCGGGCCGTCCACGGTGCGGTCCCACGTGTGCACGCGCCAGTACGGGAGCTCGCGCTCGATCGTGTACGGCTCGACGAGCCGCGTCGACGGCTCCTCGTTGCCCTCCTTGAGGTACTCGAGCTCGACGACACGTCGCTTGTCGGCGCCGTCCGAGAGCGTCCGGACGAGCGCCTCCTCGTCGTTGCCGGCCTTCGTCGACGGCGTGGGGGCGAGCTCGAACTGGCCGAACGTCTCCTCGAGCTTCCGGCGGACGCGCTCGAGCGGCGTGTGGGCGTCGGCGGCGATCGTCGGCCCGACGTACTCGATCGCGAGCCGGATCGCGCGCGCCTCGAGCGGCGTCAGCTTCGGCGCCTTGCGGAACACGTCGCCGTAGAGCTCCTTGTCGACGCGGACGCGGTTCGTGTCCTCGTTGACCTCCGCGTAGACGGTGTAGCAGCCGCCCCCGAAGTTGACGAGGTTGAGGAGCGAGAGCGTCGCCTGCAGCTCCTCCCGCGGGAGCGTGAACCGCTCGGCGAGCTCGTCGGCGTCGAGGTCGGCGGTCTTCTCGTCGCCGCAGGCGGCGAGCAGGTGCGCCAGGAGCGCCTGGAGGACGCCGAACCGCTCGGGCGCGACCGGGCCCGCGGGCTGCCGCTCGGCCGGCGGCCGCGCCTCGCTGACGCGCCGCTCACGGGCGGGCTCCGGCGCGGGGCCGGTGTGGCGCTCGCGCAGCAGGACGAGCGCGTCGCGCACCTCGTCGCGCAGCTCGGCGGGCTCGAGCGGCACGGCACGGCCGTTCTGCCGGAGGATCCACGAGACCAGCGGCCCGAGCGTGGAGTAGGGCGTCTCGAAGACGCCGTCCTCGACGGTGCCGGCGTCGTCCAGCGTCCGGTGCACCCACCAGGCCGTGTCGCCCTGCACCTCGATCCGCGCCGTGCCGGCGTTCGGGCCGATCTGCCAGGGCCGCGCGACCCGGTGCGCCTCGACGTCGAAGTCCGGGGGCAGGCGGTAGTCGCGCTCCCGGCGCGTCGCGAAGCGGATGTCGGAGCGGATCCGCGCGACGCGGAACGTGCGGGTCGCATCGCGGTCGAGATCGTGGCCGATGACGTACCAGACGCCCTCGTCGAGCCGGAGCGCATACGGGTTGAGGCGGCGCTCGGTCTCGCGGTCGCGGCCGGGCGACCAGTACCGGAACTGGATCGTGCGCTGCTTCGAGATCGCGGTCTCGAGCTTCGACAGCCGGGCGGCGAGCTCCGGCGAGTAGTCGGGCGCGGTGACGCGGACGCGCTCGGCGGTCGCGGTCGGGGCGTGGCGGAAGCCGGGCCGGCCGAGCGCGAGGTTCTGGAGCGCGAGCCGGAGCGGCTCGGCGTACGCGAACTTCCCCTCGAGCGTGTAGAGCGCCGTCTGCAGGGCGGCGAGCTCGTCCTCGTCGAGCTCCACGATCCCGGGGACTCGCCTGAGCTCCCGGGGCGGTTGGCGAAGCTCGAGGGCGCGATCTCGAAGAGCCGGACGCTGAAGTTCGAGTACTGGTCGATCATGCGCGACGAGCACCGCGAGCGGACGCTGAACCCGTACGCGCTCCTTTTCGACCGCGGCCAGTGGTACGTCGTTGGGCTCGACCTGGACGACGACCGGGTGAAGACCTTC
>DASTKY010000197.1:0-2942 GCA_035715495.1 Gaiella sp.
GAGGCGGTCGGATTGGAGGAACGCGACGCGGTCGCCCCGGGTGAGGCCCGCGCCGAGGAGCCTCCGGGAGAACGCGGCGGAGCGGTCGCCGAGCCCGGCGAAGGTGAGGCGCTCGCCGGGCATCACCACCTCGGCGTGGGGGAACGTCACGGCGCGGTCGAGCAGCGCTGCGACGGTGCCGGTCATCGCACGGACGCGATCCGCGGCGCCTCGGTGATCCCCGCGGCCTCGAGCTCGGCGACGAGCTGCTCGCGCAGGCGGAACTTCTGGATCTTCGTGCCCGACATGGGCCATTCGTCCACGAAGCGGACGTAGCGGGGCACCTTGAACGTCGCGATCTGCCCGCGGCAGAACTCGATGAGCTCGGCCTCCGTCGCGGTCGCGTCCCGGCGGAGCTGGACGAACGCGGCCGGCACCTCGACGTAGCGCGCGTCCGGCACCCCCACGACCTGGACGATCTCCGCCGCCGGGTGGGTGAGGAGGTAGCTCTCGACGTCGGCGGCCGCGACGTTCTCGCCGCCGACCTTGAGCATGTCCTTGAGGCGGCCGACGAACGAGACGCGGCCCTCCGCGTCGAGCGTGCCGAGGTCGCCGGTGTGGAACCAGCCGTCGTCGTCGATCGCGAGCGCCGTCGACTCGGGGTCGTCGTGGTAGCGGACGAAGAGCGTCGGCCCGCGGAAGAGGAGCTCGCCGACGACGCCCGGCTCACGGTCGTCGCCGGTCTCCGGGTCGACCGTGCGCACCTCGACGGAGCGCAGCGGCCTGCCCGAGGTCGTGAGCCGCGTCTCGAGCGGGTCGTCCGGCTCGCCGATGCACGCGAACGCGCACGTCTCGGTCGAGCCCGTGCACGAGACCTGCGGCGCGTGGGGGACGCGCGCCTGCATCGACTCGAGCGTCGTGCGCACGCCGACGTTGATCACGAGCCGGATCGCCGAGAGGTCGGCCTCGGCGAAGCGCGGGTGGTTGAGCACGGCCAGCCAGATCGTCTCGAAGGCCGGGAACGCGACCGTGCAGCGCTCCTGCTCGAGGAGGTCGAGCGCCTCGCCGGGCTCGAAGAACCCCTGCTGGACGCTCGGCACGCCGCCCGCGATCGTCCCGGCCACCGTCGCGATGCCGCCGACGTGGAAGAAGGGCAGCGGCGTCCAGAAGACGTCGCCCTCGCCGAAGCGCATCCGCTCGGCCATCAGCTCGCCCTGGGCGACGATCGCGCCGTGGCGGTGGATCGCGCCCTTCGGGTTCGCAGTCGTGCCGGACGTGTAGAGCATCAGCGCGTCGTCGTCGGCGCCGAGCTCCGGCGCCGGCGCCTCGACGCCCTCGCCGGCCGCGACGAGCTCCGCGTCGTCGACCCCGAGGACGATGCGCGCGGTCTCGGCGGCCCCCGCCTCGCCGAGCAGCGCCTCGTAGCTCGGCTCGGCGACGAGGATCGACATCCCCGAGTGCCGGACGACGTACCCGAGCTCGCGCGCCTTGAAGCGCGCGTTGACGGGCACCGGGATCGCGCCCAGGCGCATCGCGCCGAGCATCAGCGCGTAGCTGCCCACCGAGGCGGGGAGGAGGAGGCCGACCCGGTCGCCACGCCCGAGGCCGGCGGCGTGCAGCCGGGCCGCCGCCGCACGCACCTCGGCGGCGAGTCCGGCGAAGGAGGCGCGGCCCTCCGAGAAGACGAGCGCGTCCGTGTCCGAGCCGCCGGCCCGGAGCTCGAGCAGCGCAGGCAGCGACGTCGCCATCGCGGCCACTCTAGCCCACCAAACGACCGTTTGACTAGACCACGGCCGGGCGGCAGACTCGGTGTCATCGCGACGCGCACCGCCCGCAGCTACTGCCGTCTCTGCCCCGCCTACTGCGGCGTCGTGGCGACGCTCGAGGGCGACCGCGTCGTCCGGGTCGACGGCGACCGCGAGCACCCGCTCTCGCAGGGCTACACGTGCCCGAAGGGCCGTGCGCTCGGCGTCCTGCACCACCACCCGAAGCGGCTGGACGGCCCGCTCCTGCGGCGCGAGGGCCGGCTCGTGCCCGTCACGTGGGACGAGCTGCTGGACGACCTCGCCGCCCGCGTCGGCACCGCCGTCGCCGAGCGCGGCCCGGATGCCGTCGGCGTCTATCTCGGCACGGGCGCGACCTTCGACGCGAACCTCTACTGGGCCGGCTCGGCGCTCCTCAAGCGCCTCGGCTCGCGCGCGAAGTTCACCTCCGGGACGGTCGACGCGCCGTCGTACCCCGTGGTGCGCCGCCTCATGTCCGGGGTCGGGTGGCTCTTCCACGGGATCGACTTCGAGCGCGCGACCCTGACCGTTCTGCTCGGCACGAACCCGGTCGTCTCGCACACCTCGCACATGCAGGCGTACCCCAACCCCTCCCGGCGGCTACGTGCCCTCGCCGCCCGCGGGGAGCTCTGGGTCGTCGACACCCGCGAGACGGAGACCGCCCGGCTCGCGACGCGCCACCTCGCCGTGCGGCCGGGCACCGACTACGCGCTCCTCGCGTTCCTCGTGCGGGAGCTCCTCGCCGACGGCGCCGACCGCGCGTACCTCGAGGAGCACGCGAGCGGCGTCGAGGAGCTCGCAGCGGCGGTCGCCCCCTTCGACCTCGCCCGCGCCGTCGCGGTCACCGGCCTCGTCGGAGCCGACGTCGTGGACCTCCTCGCCGCGGTCCGCCGGCACGGCCGGCTCGCGGTGCAGACCGGCACGGGCACATCCATGTCCCCCGCCGCGAACCTCACACAGTGGCTCTCCATCGCGCTCCTCGCGGTGACGGGCTCGCTCGAGCGCCCCGGCGGGGTCTGGTTCAACCCCGGCTTCGTCCAGGGGCTCGACAAGCGCCCGGCGCGGCCCGACCCGCCTCCCGCGCCCGGCCCTGCGAGTCGCCCGGAGCTGCCCTTCCAGGGCGGCGAGTACCCGGCGATCACGATCGTCGACGAGCTCGAGGCCGGCAACCTGCAGGCG
>DASTKY010000198.1:0-2161 GCA_035715495.1 Gaiella sp.
TCTGGGAGCGCGTCGTCGAGCACCGCTGGGACGTCGTCCCGATCGTCGTGCAGGACCCGATCTGGGAGCAGAGCTTCCCGCCGGTGGACGGCATCGTCGTCCCGCTCGCCGGCGCGGACGGTCGCGTGCGGCTCGTCCGGCTGAAGGGCGGCGAGTCGGAGGAGCGCCGCCGCGCCCACGTCGAGCGGCGCGACGCCCTGCTCGAGGACTTCGCGGGGCTCGGGATCGAGCCCGTGCTCCTCTCCTCGGCCGATCGCGAGCACGTCCTGGCCGCGCTGGTCGAGTGGGCCGTCAACCGCGAGTTCGAGCACGGGAGGGGCTGGCGGTGAGGCGCGCGTTCGTCGTGCTCGCGGTCATCGCAGCGCTCGCGATCGTCGGTGCGGGGATCGGGCTCGTGCTGCAGGCACGCGAGGGGGACGGAGCCACCGCGGTGCCGCAGCCGCGCGCGTCGGTCGCGGTCGTGAACGCCGCCGTCCGCCCGTCGGTGGCGCACTTCGGGGAGCCGGTCGTCGCCGACCTGACGGTCGTCGCGAACAAGGCGCTCGTCGACCCCGACACCGTGCGCGTCCGCGCCGACTTCACGCCCTACGCGCCCACCGGCCAGCGGGCGGTCGAGCGGACGGAGAACGCCTCGACCGTCCGCTTCCGCTACCGCTTCACGCTCCGCTGCCTCGACGAGGAGTGCGCGCCCGACGCCGACCGCAAGGTGATCGACCTGCCGGGGGCCGGCGTCTTCTACCGCTTCCGCTCGGCGCAGGGTCAGGGCACGGCGATCGTGGACTGGCCGGAGTTCGAGGTGACGGCGCGCGTGCCGGTCGAGTCGCTCTCGGCCGAGCGCTGGCGTGCCGACGCGTCGACGCTCCCCGCCGCCTCGTTCTCGCGCTCGCCGGGCACGGTCGCCGCGGGGCTCATCGGGATGAGCGCGCTCCTCGCGCTCGTTGGCGTGTGGCTGATCTGGCGGCTCCTGCGGGTGGACGAGGTGGAGGCGGCCGACGAGGCGGAGGCGCCGGAGGCGCGCGCGACCCCGCTCGAGCGCGCGCTCCAGCTCGCCCGGGAGGCGTCGCTCGACGGCGACTCGCCCGAGCGCCGGAAGGCCTTCGAGCGCGTCGCCCGCGAGCTCGGCGCACGCGGCCTCGGCGACCTTGCCGACCGCGCGCGGGCGCTCGCCTGGTCGGCCGGGACGCCGAGCGCCGTCGTGGTCGACGAGCTCGAGCGCGAGGCGCTCGCCGCGACGAACGGGAGCCGGGCGTGATCGGCGCGCACCGTCGGGCCGGGCTGCCCACGACCGCCGCGCGCGAGCTCTCCGGCGCGTGGCGGCGGACCGCGCTCGTGCGGCTGGCCTTCGTCGTCGGCGCGCTCGCCCTCGTCGCGGTCGCGGTCCTCGCGTCGGGGCGCCTCGGCGCCCGTCCGACGAGCTACTTCGCCTCCGGCGGGGGCGGCGTGGTCGTCCTCGACCTCTCGACGAGCGTCGAGCCGCGCAAGTACCAGCGCATCCAGCGGGTCCTGCGCTCGCTGTCGCAGTCCTCGACGCGCCTCGGGCTGGTCGTCTTCTCGGACGTCGCCTACGAGATGTTCCCCTCGGGGACGCGGGGGAACGAGCTGGATGCCCTCCTGCCGTTCTTCGAGCCGCCGCCGCAGCCGGTCTTCGACACGACGCGCCGCCGGCGGCTCGGCCAGGGGATCGACCTGCCGCGCACGTTCGGGATCGCGAGCCCGTGGAACGCGACGTTCCGGGGCGGGACGCGGATCTCGTCGGGGCTCGCCGAGGCACGCCGCGTGATCGAGCGCGACGGCTCGAGGCCGACCGTGATGCTCGTCAGCGACCTCGACGACTCCTCCCTCGACACGGAGACCCTGACGCAGGAGCTGATCCGCTACGAGGCCGCGGACATCGACCTGCGGGTCGTGCCGCTCTTCGCCTTCAACGAGGACCGCGACCTCTTCGAGCGGCTCGTCGGCGAGCAGGCGTTCGTCCAGAACGACGAGCTCCTCCGCAACTCGCAGATCGAGGAGCACCAGTCGCTCGTCGGCTCGTTCCCCGTCGTGCTGGTCGCGGCCGCTGCGGCGCTCCTGCTCCTGCTCGCCCTCAACGAGCACGTGTGCGCCCGCGTGGCGTGGAGGCGCGCGTGAGCGGGCGCCGAATCGCGGGCCTCGTCGCGGG
>DASTKY010000199.1:0-5727 GCA_035715495.1 Gaiella sp.
AGGCCGAGCGTCGCGAGCAGGAGGAGCGCGCCCGCGCCGAGGCCGAGGAGGCCGAGCGTCGCGAGCAGGAGGAGCGTGCCCGCGCCGAGGCGGAGGCCGAGGCACGGGCGCTCGCCGAGGCGGCGCGCGCGAGGACCGAGGAGGCCGAGCGCGAGCGGCTCGAGGCCGAGGCGCGCGCGCGGGCGACGGCGGAGGAGGATCAGGTCCGCGCGCAGCAGGAGGAGGCGGCGCGGCGCCAGGCGGAGGAGGCCGAGCTCGCCGATCGCCGGCTCGCCGCGTGGCGGGCGGCCCAGGTCGCCGCGTCGGAGCGCGTGCAGGACGACCTCGCCCGCATCGACGAGCTCGCGGTGCCCGACGAGCTGGACGAGCCGGACGACCTCGACCTCGACCACGACGAGCACGACGACGACGTCACGGGAGACGCGAGGCTCGGGTGGCGCGACGCGCGGCGCGCGAAGAAGGAGGAGGCAGCCCGGCAGAAGCAGGCGGCCAAGGACGCCGAGCAGCGCGCGAAGGATGAGGCCGAGCAGCGCAAGCGCGACGAGGAGGCCGCCAAGCAGCGGGCGAAGGACGAGGCCGAGCAGCGCAAGCGGGACGAGGAGGCCGCGAAGGAGCGGGCGAAGTTCGAGGCCAAGCAGGCGAAGCTGGACGCGGCCGCCGCGAAGGAGGCGGCCAAGCGCAACGAGGCCGAGGCGAAGGAGGCCGCCAAGCGCCGGGCCGTGGAGGAGAAGGAGGAGGCGAAGCGCCGCGCGGAGGAGGACAAGCGTCGCGCCGAGGAGGAGAAGCGCCTCCGGAAGCTCCAGTCGAAGACGAAGCGGCGGGGCCAGCTGTACGACCTCCCGGACGAGGAGGTCGATCCCGTCGAGGGCGCTCCCTCCGAGACGATCCCGGGGATCGTCGACCGCCTCCAGCGGTACTCGAACATGCCCGATCGGCCCGCGTCGCCCCAGCCGGAGGCGGAGGACGTCGGCGCGACCGAGACCGACCGCTAGCGCAGGACAGGCGCGCACCCGATCGACCTCGGCGGCTCGCGGTCGCCACAATGAGGCGATGAGCACGCAGGTCGTCGAGGCGCCGACGCACGTCGAGGAGATCGACGAGGAGGCGACCCGTCACGAGGACCGGCCGTGGGTCGTGATCGTGTGGAACGACCCGATCAACCTGATGTCGTACGTCACGCTCGTGTTCAAGCAGCTCTTCGGCTACTCGCAGGCGAAGGCGACGAAGCTCATGCTGCAGGTGCACAACGAGGGCAAGGCCGTCGTCTCGTCCGGGACGCGCGAGAAGGCGGAGCTCGACGTCTCCCGCCTCCACGCGCACGGGCTCTGGGCGACGATGCAGCAGGACTGAGGCCGTGCTGCTCCGCGGAATCGACCGGCGCCGGGACGGCACGTTCAGAGTGCGCCTGCCCCGCTCGGAGCGCGAGGTCCTCGCCGCGATCCCCGGGCAGCTGCGCGAGGCGATCGCCGCCGACGACCCGTCGCTCTTCCGCCTCTTCCCCCCCGCGTTCGCCGACGACGACGAGGCGAACGAGGAGTACGCGGGGCTCGTCGGATCGGGGCTCGTCGAGGGCAAGGTGCTGGCCCTCGCAGAGCTCGAGCGGACGGCGTTCGCGGAGCAGCTCACCGAGGACGAGCTCCGCTGCTGGCTCGGCGGGCTCGAGAGCCTGCGCCTCGTGCTGGGCACCCAGCTCGGCGTCACCGAGGAGACGTACGTCGGCTTCGACGAGCACGACCCCGACGCGCCGCGCGTCGCGCTCTTCCACTGGCTGACCTGGCTCCAGGAAGAAGCGATCCAGGCGCTCTCGAGCTAGCCCGCGAAGCAGGATTCCGCAGGAGCGGAATCCTGCCGCTCGAGCCCTCGCCTCCGGCGAGGGCAGACCCCTGAAGGCGTCGGCTTCGCCGCCGCACTACCGCGTTACCACGAACGGAGGCCGCTAGGGCAGCACCAGGACGCGGCCGGGCTCGCCCGCGAGGGAGGCCTGCACGGCGTCGTCGACGCGGTCGAGCGGGAACGACGGGCCGAGCGACCCCGCGAGCTCGAGACGACCGGCCTCGACGTGCTCGAGCATCGCCGGGAGGGCGACGGCCGGGTCCTGCGAGCCGTACAGCGTCCCCGTCAACTGCTTCTCCTTCCGGATCAGCTCGAACGGGTCGATGTCCAGCCGGCTCCCCTGCGGCGGCAGGCCGACGATCACGGTCGTGCCGCCGTCGCGCGTCGAGCGGAGCGCCGTCACGACGGTCTCCGGGTACCCGACCGCGTCGAAGGCGAAGTCCACCCCGTCCGGCAGCTCCGACCGGAGCAGCTCGCGCAGGTCGTCCGGCGCCGCGACGTGGGTCGCGCCCGCGGCCCGCGCGGCGTCGAGCCGCGCCGGGACCGGGTCGGAGACGACGATCGCCCCCGCGCCCGCGATCCGGGCGCCCTGCACCACGAACTGGCCGACGCCGCCCGCCCCGATCACGAGCACGGACGCCCCGGGCGTCACGTCGGCGGCGTAGAGCACCGCGCCGACCCCGGTCAGCACGGCGCAGCCGAGCAGGGCGGCCTGGTCGAGCGGCACGGCGGTCCGGAGCGGGAGCGCCACCTGCTCCGTCACGACGACCCGCTCGGCGAGGCAGCCGGTCGCCGTCCCGCGGTACACGGTCTCGCCGCGGTACGACATCCCCGTCGTGCCGTCGGGCAGCGTCCCGTTCGGGATCGCGGCGTTCAGCGGCTTGCACGTCGCGGGACGCCCGCGGCGGCAGCCGGCGCAGACGCCGCACGAGGGCGCCCACGAGAGGACGACCTCGTCGCCCGGCCGGAGCGACGTGACGGCGTCGCCGACCTCCTCGACGACGCCCGCCCCCTCGTGCCCGAGCACCATGGGCGTGGGTCGGCGGAACTCGCCCTTCACCTGGTGGAGGTCGGTCCCGCAGATGCCCACGGCCGTCATCCGGACGACGACCTCGTGGGGACGGGGGTCGTCGAGGTCGAGCTCGACGACCTCCAGGGGCTCGCCGACCGCGTGGAACAGGGCGGCTCTCGTCTTCATGGTCGGCGGGGGCCCGCGTCCGACATCGCTTGTGTTACTTCAACACAAGCGTTGCCGCGCTACCCCCCGAGCGCTGCTTTCACGTCCGCGCAGTTCGTGACCGTCGAGACGTTCTGGAGCGCGAAGTTGATCGAGGCGTTGTGCCACTCGGCGTTCATCGTCGAGCAGCCGTCCTCCGGCACCACCATGTAGTAGCCCTTGTCGGCGCCCGTCCGCGAGGTGTGCTCGATGGACATGTTCGTCCACGCGCCCGTGACGATCACCGTGTCCCGGCCGAGCCCCGCGAGGAGGTTCTCGAGGCGCGTGCCCTGCCAGGCGCTCATCCGCATCTTCTCGACGACGAAGTCGCCGTCCTGCGCCTCGAGGCCGTCGGCCGGCGCGGCGCCCCACGTGCCGCGCACGAGCGCGCCCGCCGCGACGCCCTCGAAGAGCGGCGCGTTCACCTTCAGCCCCGGCGCGCCCTCCTCGACCACGTACCAGACGTGGATCACGGGGATGCCCTTGCCGCGGCAGAAGGCGGCGAGGTCCTTCACGTTCTCGACGACGTTCTGCTCCTTCGCATGCTCCGGCGAGCCGGACTCCGCGAACGCGCCGCCGTCGATGATCACGTCGTTCTGGAGGTCCTGGACGATCAGCGCGCAGCGGTCGGCGGAAAGCGTGTAGTCGGGCATCTGGTCTCTCCTAGCGCATGTAGGGCTCGCGGCGCGGGCCGACGAGCGTCGTGATGGCGTAGAGCGAGGTCGAGGACGGGATGTAGAGCGTGTGCCAGTCCTCGCCGCCCCAGGTCAGGTTGCCGGTGTTCTCGGGGACCTCGATCACGCCGAGGTGCTCGCCCGCGGCGCTGATCACCCAGATCCCGCCGGGGCCGGTGACCCAGATGTTCCCGCGCTCGTCGCACTTCATCCCGTCGGGGATGCCCTCCTCGATCACGCCGCTGCCGACGCCGGAGAAGAAGCGGCGGCGGTTCGAGGGCCGCCCGTCCGGGCCGGCGTCGTAGACGTCGATGTACGCGCCCGGCGTGTCGTTGACGTAGAGGAGCGACTCGTCGGGCGAGAAGCAGAGGCCGTTCGGCTGCTCGTAGTCGTCGCGGCCGACGACGAGCTCCGGCTCGCCGCCGCCCGGCTCGAGCCGGTAGACGCCCTGGAACCCGAGCTCCCGCTCGCGCTCCTCGCCGAAGACGGGCATCCGCCCGTACCACGGGTCGGAGAAGAAGATCGCGCCGCTCGAGTGGACGCAGACGTCGTTCGGGCTGTTCAGCTCCTTGCCCTCGAAGTGGGTCGCGATCGTCTCGCGCGTCCCGTCGGGGCGCTCGCGGACGAGCGAGCTCGTGACGTGCTCGCAGACGAGCAGGTTGAGGTCGGCGTCGTAGGTGAGCCCGTTGCACTTGTTCGACGGGCTCATGACGTCCTCGGCGCCGACCCCCGGCGTGTACTTGCGGCGGGTGTCGCCGGGCATGTCCGAGAAGAGGAGGTAGTGCTCGGTCGGGTGCCAGATCGGCCCCTCCGTGAACGTGAACCCGGTCGCGACCCGCTCGACGGCGGAGCCCTCCTCGACGAGCTCGTAGATCGCATCCGACTTCGCGTCGATACCCACGTCGCTGTCCCCTTTCGTGACGATGTCGCGGCGACAATATCGCCCTCGGGGAATTCGGTCGTCGCGGAGGGCGCGCGAGTAGGCTCCGCTCGTGTCCGACGCCGACACCGTCGTCTTCATCCCCGCCTGGAACGAGGAGAAGAGCCTTCCGGCCGTCCTCGACGAGCTGCGGACCGGCCTCCCGGAGGCGGACGTGCTCGTGATCGACGACGGCTCGACCGACCGCACCGCGGAGCTCGCGGCCGCGATGGGCGCGATCGTCGTCTCCTTCGGCGAGAACCGCGGCCTGCGGGCGGGGATCGCGGCCGGCTACCGCGAGGCAGGAGAGCGCGGCTACGCCTACTGCGGTCGCGTCGACGCCGACGGACAGCACCCCGTCGACGAGCTGCAGCGCCTCCTCTCGCTCGTCCGCTCGGACACGTGCGACGTGGCGGTCGGCTCCCGCTTCGCCGCGGGGGACGGCTACGACGCCGACCGGTACCGGCCGTCCGCGGCCCGGCGCTTCGGGATCGGGCTGCTGCAGAAGGCGATGCACGTCCGGCTCGGGACGCCGTTCCACGACCCGACGAGCGGCATGGCCGCCGTCAACCGGAAGGCGATGCCCGTCATGGCGGAGCCGTACGTGAGCGGCGCGCCGGAGGTCGAGGCGCTCCTGCGCCTCCGCGAGGCGGGCCTGCGCGTGCAGGAGGTCGCGGTGCACATGCGCGCCCGCGAGCACGGCGAGTCCAAGCTGCGCGGCGGCAAGGCGGTGAAGCTCGTACTCACGGTCGTCGGCACCCTGGTCTTCTTCGGCTGGTGGCGCCGGCGCCGGTCGTGAGCCGGGTCCTCGTCGTCCTCGGCTACTCGGACGCCGGCCGCGACGAGCTCCACGAGGAGTGCGCCGCGCGCCTCGCCCGTGCCGCCGAGCTCGCGACGGACGAGGACGTCGTCGTGCTCTCCGGGTGGGCGCGCGTGCGGGGCACCCGCTCGGAGGCCGAGCTGATGCGCGACGCCTGGCGCGGTGCGGCGCGCGAGGTCGTGGTCGACCCCGACGCGCGGACGACCGTCGGGAACATGGCGAACGCCGTCAACGACATCCTCCGGGTCGGCGCCCGCGAGGTGGT
>DASTKY010000200.1:0-7686 GCA_035715495.1 Gaiella sp.
GCCCGTCGCCGTCGTCTCCTCGGGGGCGATCGCGCTCGGCCTGCCGCAGCTCGGGCTCGAGCGCCGCCCTCGCGCGCTCCCGAAGCTGCAGGCGGCCTCGGCGCTCGGGCAGGCTCGCCTCCAGCAGGCGTGGGAGCGGGCACTCGCGCGCGAGGGCGTGGCCGCGGCGCAGATCCTGCTGACCGCGGCCGACGTCGGTGATCGCGCGGCGTACGTCAACGCACGGAACGCGGTCGAGGCGCTGTTCGCGCTCGGCGCGGTGCCGATCGTCAACGAGAACGATGCGACGGCGACGGACGAGATCGCGTTCGGCGACAACGATGCTCTCGCGGCCCACGTGGCGATCCTCGTCCGCGCACGCTTGCTCGTCCTCCTCACCGAGGTCGATGGAGTGCACACGCGGGCGCCCGGAACACCGGGCGCCGAGGTCGTGCGCGAGGGGTCAGCGGTCGACGACGTCGCGTTCGGCGACGCCTCGCGCCTCGGCCGCGGCGGCATGCGGAGCAAGGTCGTCGCGGCGCGGATGGCCTCAGAGGCGGGGATACCCACCGTCATCGCCGAGGGAACGGGAAAGGACGTGCTCGGCCCGATCCTCGCCGGTGAGCCGCGCGGGACGCGCTTCCACAGCGCGGGCCGCGAGCTTTCCGCGTACAAGCTCTGGCTCCGGTTCGCGAAGGAGCCGGCTGGCTCCCTCCACGTCGACGCGGGCGCTCGGCGCGCGGTCGTCGACGACGGGCGGAGCCTGCTCGCGGTGGGCGTGACCCGCTGCGACGGTCGTTGCGAGGCGGGAGACGCGGTCGAGCTCGTCGGCCCGGACGGCGTCGCCTTCGCGCGCGGAGTCGCGGGCGCGTCGGCGTCCGAGATCGGCGAGCGCGTGCCCGGCCTCGAGGCCGTGCACCGAGACCGGCTCGTCGTGTACTGAGCTCGGAGTCCTACGACGACCGCGTGACGGCACCCTCGGACGCCGACGAGACGAGCGCGGCGTACTTCGCCATGACGCCGCTCAGGTACCGAGGCTCGGGCGGGCTCCAGTCGCTCAGGCGGGCGGCGATCTCGTCGTCCGACAGCTCCACGCGCAGCTCCCTCGCGTCGACGTCGATGACCACCGTGTCACCTTCGCGGAGCGCTGCGAGCGGCCCCCCGTGGAACGCCTCGGGCGAGACGTGACCGACCATGAACCCGTGGGTCGCGCCCGAGAAGCGGCCGTCGGTGACGAGCGCCACCTCCTCGGAGAGCCCCTCGCCGACGATCGCGCCGGTGACGTGGAGCATCTCGCGCATGCCAGGCCCGCCCGCAGGCCCCTCGTACCGGATCACGACCACGTCGCCCGGCTCGATCGCGCCCGCCTTCACCGCCCCGAAGCAATCCTCCTCGGAGTCGAAGACGCGAGCCGGACCGCGGTGCTCGGTTCGGTCGTGGCCTGCGAGCTTCACGACGCAGCCCTCGGGCGCGAGGTTGCCGCGCAGGATCGCGATGCCGCCGCGGGACTTGAGCGGCGTCTCGATCGGCACGACGACGGTCTGACCGTCGGTCTCATCCACCGTCTCGGCGACGTCCTCGAGAGTGCGGCCGTCAACCCCTGCTACACCTGCGTGGACGAGTGAGCGCTTGCTGAGCTCACGGACGACGAGGCCCACTCCTCCGGCGCGATAGACGTCCGTCGCGTGGTAACGGCCCCAGGGCTTCATGTCGGCGACGATCGGCGTCTCGGCCGAGATGCGATCGAAATCGTCGATCGTGAAGTCGATGCCGTACTCGCGCGCGATCGCCACGAGGTGGAGGACGCCGTTGGTCGAGCCGCCCGTGCCGGCGATCGCGGCCGCGGCGTTCTCGACCGTTCGCTTCGTCACCACGTGCGACGGCCGGACGTCGCGCCGCACGACGTCGACCGCGAGCTTGCCGATCTCGTAGGCCGCCTGCGCCTTCGCGCCGTTCATCGCCGGGATGCCGTTCGCGCCGAGCGGGCTCAGGCCGAGGAAGTCGACCATCGTCGACATCGTGTTCGCGGTGAACTGACCGCCGCAGGCGCCGGCTGCCGGGCAGGCGACCCCCTCGAGCTCGTGGAGCTCCTCGGCGGTCATCTTCCCCGCCGCGTACGCGCCGATGGCCTCGTAGACGTCGCCGACCGAGACCTCGCGTCCGCGATACAGCCCCGGTGCGATGGAGCCCGTGTAGAAGACGACGGCGGGGATGTCGAGGCGGCCGAGCGCCATGATCGCGCCTGGGGTCGTCTTGTCGCAGGCGACGAGGCAGACGAGGCCGTCGAACAGGTGCCCGCGCGCGACGAGCTCGATCGAGTCCGCGATCACCTCGCGCGAGATGAGGGACGCCCGCATGCCGGACGTGCCCATCGACACGCCGTCGGAGACGGCGATCGTGTTGAACTCCATCGGCGTCGCGCCCGCCTCGCGGATCCCGCGTTTCACGTCGACGGCGAGGTCGCGCTGGTTGAGGTTGCACGGCATCGTCTCGATCCACGTCGTCGCGACGCCGATGATCGGCTTCGCCAGGTCGTCGTCGGTGAAGCCCGTGCCCTTGAGCATCGAGCGTGCCCCGGCGCGGTCGGGGCCATCGGTCAGCGCGGCGCTGTGCCGCTTCGCGGGATCGGTGGCGCGGGAGTACGGATCACTGGTCATGGGCGTGGGCTCCTCGTGACGAGACCTGCAGGACGTGGACGGCGGTGTCGGGGAAGCGGGCCTCGAGCTCTGCCGAGCACGCGGCCACGGATTCCGCTCGAGCCCAGACGATGACGGTCGGGCCCGAGCCGGAGAGCGTGGAACCGAGCGCGCCTGCCGGCGGCTCCTCACGGACGGCCGCGAGGAGCGGCGCGCCGTCGGCGCGGTAGGGCTCGTGGATGCGGTCGGCGAGTGCCTCCGCGAAGAGGTCGGCGGAGCTCGACGCCAGGGCGGCGCCGAGCAGCGTCGCGCGCCCCGCGGTGAAGGTGGCGTCGGCGTGGGGCACCGACGCGGGCAGAGCGGCACGTGCGGCGGCCGTGGACACGGTCGACTCGGGCACGAGCGCGACGGGCACCGCGGGCGCAGCGTCGGCGAGACGCACGATTCTCGTGTCCCACGTCAGACAGACGCCGCCGGCGAGCGCTGCGGCGAGGTTGTCCGCGTGACCTTCGAGCTCGACGGCCTCCGCGAGCAACTCCTCGACGCCGAGGCCGAGACCCGCGACCGCGTTCGCGGCCGTCAGGCCGAGCGCGATGACGGCTGCGCTCGAGCCGAGTCCTCGCTCGCGCGGGATGCGGTCCACGAACGTGAACCCGAGGCCGTCGACCGGGGCGAGGCGCGCGAACGCCCTCACCCCGAGGTGCTCGAGGTCCGCCTCACCTCCCTCGGTGACCTCCAGCTCGTTCCAGAGATCGAGGGCCGCCGCCGCGCAGTCGAACCCCGGCCCGATGTTGGCCGTGCTGGCCGGTGCGCGGACACGGGTGGCGGTCACCGCGACGCCGCCTCGATCGCGTCGGGGTCGGGGTCGACGGAGACGGGCTCCGCGCTGAGCCGCGCGGCCGCGTCCGGGTCCTTGAGCCCGTGTCCGGTCACGACGCACACGACGACCGAGCCCGGCTCCAGGTCGATCGAGCCGAGCGCGGCGAGCCCGGCCGCCGAGGACGGCTCGCAGAAGACGCCCTCGTCGCGGGCCAGCTCGCGCCACGCGTCGAGGATCGCCTCGTCCGCGAGCGCAACCGCGGCTCCGCCGGACGCGCGGAACGCTTCGCGGGCCGTCGCTGCGTGCGCCGGTGCGCCGATCCGGATCGCGGATGCGACCGTCGTCTTGCGCTCCGCAGCTTCGCCTGCCACGAGGCGCGGCACTCGGCCGTTCTCGGCGAAGCCACGTGCGTACGCGGTGACGTTGCCGCCGCCGCCGTACGGAAGCGCGAGGACGTCTGGAGTCGTTCCGAGATCCTCGACGAGCTCGAACGCCGCCGTCTTCTGGCCCTCGAGGCGATCCGGGTTGAGCGAGTTCACGAGGACGTGCGTGCCGCGGTCGGCAAGTGTCCGGGCGGCAGACAGTGCCTCGTCGAAGCTGCCGCGAACCTCGAGCAGGCGTGCGCCGAGCGCCCGCGCCTGCGCCTGCTTGCCGGAGGAGACGGCTCCTTCGGGCTGCAGGACGACGGCGACGATCCCCGCGCGCGCCGCGTACGCGGCAGCCGATGCCGCGGTGTTCCCCGTCGACGCGCAGATCACCGTTTGTGCGCCGGACTCGAGCGCCTTCGAGATCGCGACCGTCATCCCACGATCCTTGAAGCTGCCGGTCGGGTTCGCGCCCTCCCACTTGAGGTAGAGGTCGACGCCGAGGCGTCCCGAAATGCGTGGCGCATGCAGCAACGGCGTCGAACCCTCGCCCAGCGAGACGACGGGAGTGCCCTCGGTCACGGGCAGCCGTTCGCGGTAGCGATCGATCAGCGCGCGCATGCCGCTTTCTAGCGTGTCAGGCCCAGCCGAGCTCGGTCACGCCGCGGTCCGAGACGACCGGGACGAGGAACGGCGGTGCGTGCACGCTCGGGAGCTGCGCGATCTCGGCGAGCGCGGCCTCGACGTCTCTCTGAGCCGTCTCGTGGACGACGATGTGCAGGACGGCGCCGACGTCCGCCGGCGCCTGGACGAGACGCGCAACCGAGACCTCGTGTGCTGCGAGACGCCGTGCGACCTCGGCGAGGACACCCGGCCGGTCGTCGACCTCGAGGTGCACGTAGAAGGGAGACCGAAGCGCGCCCGGAGGAAGCGCTTCGAGCTCGCGCCAGCACGCGTCGTTCTGCAGGAATCCGTTGGCCGCCGTGCCGAGCACGCTCACCGTGTCGGCGATCACCGCGGAGGCCGTCTCGAGGCCACCGGCTCCCGGCCCCTCGAGCGTGATCTCACGAATTGCGTCGCCCTGGAGCATCACGGCGTTGAACGCTCCTTCGACCGCCGCGAGCGGGTGGTGTCTGTCGACGAACGCCGGGCGGACGCGGACATCGAGGCGCTCGTCGTCGAGCGTGGCCGAGCCGACGAGCCTGATCACCATCTCGAGCTCGCGCGCGGCCGCGACGTGTAGTGGTGTGACGCCCTCCACGCCCTGGTAGTCGACGTCTCCGAGCGTCACTCTGGAGCCGAACGCGACGGTTGCGAGGATCGCCATCTTCGCGGCCGCGTCCGCGCCCGAGACGTCGTCGGTCGGATCGGCCTCCGCGTAGCCGAGGCGCTGGGCCTCGGCGAGAGCCTCCGCGAACGTCGCCCCACCCTCCATCTCGGTGAGGATGAAGTTCGTCGTCCCGTTGACGATCCCGAGGACGCGGTGCACTTTCGTGACGACGAGGGCTTCGCGGAGCACCTTGATCACCGGGATCGCCGCGCACACGCTCGCTTCGAATCGCAGCTGGACACCGGCGTCCGCGGCGGCGGCGAAGAGCTCGGCGCCGTGCTGCGCGACGAGCTGTTTGTTCGCGGTCACGACAGGCTTGCCGGCCGCGAGGAGCTCGAGCACGTGCGTGCGCGCCGGCTCGATGCCGCCCATCAGCTCGGCGACCACGCCGATGGACGGGTCGTCGCGGATCGTCGCGAAGTCGGTCGTCAGGACGCCGTCCGCCGGCGCCGACGCCCGCTCCTTTCCGGGGTCGCGAACGAGTGCGCGCATCACGCGGAGCCGGAGTCCCGTCGCGCGCTCGATGTCCTCCGCGTTCTCGACGAGCAGACGGTCGACCGCGGCGCCGACCGTTCCGTAGCCGAGGAGGCCGACTCCCGCCTCGACGGCGGCCCTACGCAGCCGGCACCTCGGTCTCCCGGCGCATGAGCGCACGGAGCTCCTTGCCGACGCGCTCGAGCTCCTGGTCGGCGGCCTGGGCTCGCAAATCCTTGAGGCGAGGCTCGCCCGCGTCCATCTCGGCGATCCACTCGCGCGCGAACGTCCCCGACTGGATCTCCTCGAGCAGCTGCTTCATCTGCTCGCGGACAAGGTCGTCGATCACGCGCGGCCCGCGGGTGAGGTCGCCGAACTCCGCCGTGTCCGAGATGGAGTAGCGCATGCCGGAGAGGCCGCCCTCCCAGATGAGGTCGACGATGAGCTTCAGCTCGTGCAGGCACTCGTAGTAGGCGACCTCGGGCTGGTAGCCCGCCTCGACGAGGGTCTCGAAGCCGGCGCGGATGAGCTCGGTGACGCCGCCGCAGAGGACGGCCTGCTCGCCGAAGAGGTCGGTCTCCGTCTCCTCCGCGAACGTCGTCTCGATCATCCCCGCGCGGCCGGCGCCGATGGCGGCGCCGTACGCGAGGGCGAGGTCGAAGGCGCCGCCACTTGCGTCCTGCGCGACGGCGACGACCGCCGGCGTGCCGAAGCCCTCCTCGTACAGGCGTCGCACGATGTGGCCCGGGCCTTTCGGGGCGACCATGATCACGTCGTGCCCCTCGGGCGCTGCGACCCGTCCGTAGTGGACATTGAACCCGTGCGCGAAGAGGAGCGCCGCGTCGGCGGCGAGGGTGGGCGCCACCTCGGCGTACACCTGCGGCTGGACCTGGTCTGGGAGCAGGAACGCGACGATCTGCGCGTGACGTACGACCTCTGCGGGCGCACCCACGGTGAGCCCTGCTTCCTCGGCCGCGGCGCGCGACGGGCTGCCCTCGCGTAGGCCGACCTCCACGTCGATGCCGGAGTCGCGCAGGTTGAGGGCGTGCGCGTGCCCCTGGCTCCCGTAGCCGAGAACGGCGACCTTGCCCGAGAGGAGGTCGACGTTTCCTTCGCGGTGGATCGTTGCCATCTGGCTTCTCCTTCGGTGTCGCTGTCAGGTGAGGACGTGCTGGCGGCGAGGCTTCGCCGCGTTCGTGGCGCTTCGGCCGATGCCGATCCTGCCCGTTCGCACGAGCTCCTTCAGGCCGTGCGGCCGGACGAGCTCCTCGAACGAGTCGATCTCCTCGGGGTGGCCCACGATCTCGAAGACGATCGAATCGGTGCCGAGGTCGGCGACGCGGGCGTTGAACGCCTGCGAGAGCGCGATGAGCTCCCCGCGTCGCGCCGGGGTCGCGGTGACCTTCATGAGGGCGAGCTCGCGCTCGACGGCCTCGCCCGGCTCGAGCTCCGAGACCCGGAGCACGTTCACGAGCTTGTGCATCTGCTTCTCGATCTGCTCGAGCGGGTGCTGCTCGCAGTCGACGCGCAGCGTGATGCGCGAGACGTCGTGCCTTTCGGTCGGGCCGACCGAGAGGCTCTCGATGTTGAACCCGCGGCGCGCGAACATGCTCGAGATCCGCATGAGCGCCCCCGGCTTGTTCTCCACGAGAACGGACAGCGTGTGTCTCACAGCCCTGGACGCCTCCTGCTCCCGCCGGGCAGAGCCCGGCTCCGCCGGAGGCTGACGCCGCTCGCGGCAGGATGCTTCGCGCTCGGCGCTCGTCCGTACGTCGAGTACTGTCCTGCGCGCCAAGCGCTCGCCTCCTTTGCGAGCGACGCCCCCGGAACGTGAGCCGCCGTCGGCTGTTCCTCATGCGCCACGCGGAGGTGTCGTACTTCCGCCCGGACGGGTCCCCTGTCGATCCGGCTGCGGTGCCGCTGAACGAGGACGGCATCATCCAGGCACACGCCGTCGCCGAAGCGTTCCGCGAGATCGAGCTCGACCGGGTGATCACGAGCGGCCTCCCGCGGACGCTCGAGACCGCCCGCATCGTCGCGCCGGGAGCCGTGCCCGAGTCGTGGCCCGAGCTGCGCGAGATC
>DASTKY010000201.1:0-7228 GCA_035715495.1 Gaiella sp.
GAGCCTGTTTCGCCAGACCCTCCTAGCGTTGACCCTTCGCGCGGCGGCTGGGATACTCGCCTCCATCTGACATGTCACGGCGGAAGTGAGGTGCGCGATGAGGTTCGGCCTCTACTCGGAGATCCAGCTCCACCCCGGGAAGACTCCCGAGCAGCTGTACGGGGAGGTGCTCGAGCAGATCGAGAACGCGGATCGGCTCGGGTACGACGTGTACGCGGTCATCGAGCACTTCTTCTTCCCGAAGTTCTCGATCTCGGCGAACCCGACTGCGCTGTTCGCGGCAGCCGCGCAGAAGACGCGGCAGATCCGCTTCCGCACGATGCTCCACGCGCTGCCGTACCACAACCCGATGGTGCTGGCCTCGGCGATCGCGGTGACCGACATCCTCACGGGCGGCCGCTACGAGTGGGGTGTCGGGCGCGGCCACGGCTGGATCCCCGAGAAGGCGGGCGTGCCGCTGGACGAGAGCGCGCGGCCGCGGTACGAGGAGGCGGTCGACCTCCTCTTCACGGCGCTCGGCAGCGAGCGGTTCTCGCACTCCGGCGAGTACTTCGAGGTCGGCGACTCGCACGTCGTCCCGTTCCCGCAGCGGCAGTTCCGGATCTTCCTCGGCGGCACGTCCGACCGCACCTACGAGCTGGCGGCCGAGCACGGCTGGGGGGTCGCCGTCCCGCCGCTCCTGCCGTACAAGGCGCTCGAGGAGCAGCTCGACCTCTACCGCGCCAAGTGCGCCGAGCACGGCACCGAGCCGGACATCGTCTGGATCCACGCGTGCCACCTCGACGAGGACCACGACACCGCGATGCGCGAGGCGCGCGACTGGGTCACGAAGTTCATCTACGGCAACAGCTCGCCGCTCCTCGAGTACGACAAGCCGGACGCCGAGGCGCTCGGCAAGGCGGGCTACGGGTTCTACGCCGCGGGAATCATGGAGCAGCTCGCCGAGGTGCCGTTCGAGCAGCTCGTCGAGGAGGACTACGTCTGGGTCGGCACGCCCGACGAGATCGTGCAGCGGATCGCCGAGACGCGCGAGCTGTGCGCGGGCGTCACGGAGATCGGGATCACGGTCAACGCGGGCGGCGCGCCGCACTGGATGGCGATCAAGAACCAGGAGCTCTTCGCGTCCGAGGTGATCCCGCGCGTCCGGGCCGCCTCGGCGACGACGGCCGCGGCGGTCGCGTAGGCCCGGTGGCGGGGATCCGTCGTGTCGGGGTGGTCGGGGCAGGGTCGATCGGCAGCCTCTACGCGGGGCATCTCGCGCAGGTGGTCGACGTCAGCGTCCTGACCCGCAGGCCCGAGCACGCGGACGCCCTCAACCGCGAGGGGCTGCGCGTCACCGGGCGGAGCGACGTGCACGCGCGCGTCCACGCGACGGCCGACCCGGACGAGCTCGAGCCGTTCGAGCTCGCGATCGTCGCGACGAAGGCCGCGGGGCTCGAGGACGCGTCCGAGTCCCTCGCGGGGCGGTTCGAGGGAGCGACGGTGATGACGACCCTCAACGGGCTCGGCGCCGAGGAGGTCGTGCGCGCGCAGGGCGACTGGCCGCTCGTCTCGGCGGTCACGTTCATGTCCGGCACGAAGCACTCGGACACCGAGGTGGAGTACGTCCTCGACACCGAGACGTGGCTCGGGCCCTACGAGGACACGCCGTATTCGGTCGTCGAGGAGATCGCCGGGCTGATCGAGGCGTCGGGGCTGAAGGCGCGCGCGTTCGAGGACCTGCGGCCGGCGCAGTGGTCGAAGCTGATCTTCAACGCCACGGTCAACTCGGTCGCCGCGCTCACGGGGCTCCCGCACGACGCGCACTTCGCGGCCGAGGAGACGCCCGCCGACCTCGGCCACCTCGTCCACGACCTGGTCGACGAGGGCAAGGCAGTCGCGCGCGCGGCGGGGATCGAGCTCTACGAGGACCCGTGGGAGATGAACGTCCACGCGACCCGTCGGGGGTCGGCGCACTATCCGTCGATGCTGGAAGACGTCGAAGCAAGGAGAGAGACGGAGATCGAGCTGATCACCGGCTCACTCGTCCGCGAGGCGGAGCGGCACGGGGTCCAGGTGCCGTTGCACACGGCGCTGTACCGCCTCGTCAAGGCGAAGGAGGAGTCATGGCAAACGGTGTCCACAGGCCAAGCGCAGGAGGCGTGATGTCAAGGAGGAGGAACGGGGCGATCGCCGCGGTTCTGGCGGCGCTCACGATGGTTGCGGCTCTCGCAACCGCGTCGGCAACGGCGGCGCCCGCCGGCACGATCACGATCGGCTGGGCGTTCGACGGCAACGGCGCGATGGCGCCGTTCGACGGGCCGGCGCTCGCGGCTGCCCAGATCCGCGTCAAGCAGGTCAACGCGAGGGGCGGAGTCGGCGGCAAGCGGTTGCGGATCGCGACGTGCGACACGCAGGGCAACAAGCCTGCGATCGCGCGGGCGTGCGCGGCCAAGCTGCTCTCGCAGGGTGCGAACGTGATCTTCACGACGTGCGACGTGGACTTCGCGGCGCCCGTCGTCCAGGAGGCCATCAACCGCGGCGTGCTGGCGGTGGCGCCGTGCATCGGCACCGACCAGATGGGTCCCAAGCGGTTCGGGGCCAAGGGCCGGCTGGCGTTCTCGTTCGGGAACGTCGCGCAGGACGAGGGCTCCGCGATGGCGGAGTACGCCTGGAGCAAGGGCTGGCGGAACGCGAGCCTCGCGACCGACACGGTCATCGTCTACTTCAAGGACGTCGTGAAGGCGTTCAAGGCCCGCTTCACGCAGCTCGGCGGGAAGATCGTGACCGAGGAGAGCTACCAGTCGCTCGGCTCGACGAACGTCACGAACGCCGTGACCCGGCTGAACGGGAAGAAGGCCGACGTGATCGTGACCGCCACCGCTGGGGCGTTCGGCGCGCTCCCGCAGATGATCGCGGGCCTGCGGACGCTCTCGAACCAGACGCCCGTGCTCAACTCGTGGGCGGGGGACGGCACGTACTGGGTCACGAAGGAGCCGCAGGTGACGAACTACTACTTCGTCACCTACGCGTCGATCTTCGGCGACGACCCGGTCCCGGCCGTGAACGCGCTCGCGAAGGCGCTCAAGGCGGGCACCGGCGGGTTCGTGACCGGCTCGGCGGCGATCGACGGCGTCGTCACGGCGATCAAGCGCTCGGGCGGCTCGACGAGCGGCGTCCGGCTGGCGGCGACGATGGAGAAGTTCAAGAAGGTGCCGACCCTGTCGGGCCTCGTGAGCTTCTCGCCGCAGCTGCACTCGGTGTACGGCCGGCAGTACCGCGTGATCCAGATCCAGAGCAACAAGGGGAAGCGGATCGGGACGGTCGTCGCCAAGGTCGTCCCGACGATCTGAGCGGGACGTCCGAGATCGGCACGGACGAGCAGTCCGAGGAACGGCGGCCCGGAGGAGCGCTCCGGGCCGCCGACCTCTCGCGCTCGTTCGACGGCGTCCAGGCGGTCCGCGGCGTCTCGCTGACGCTCCACCGCCACGAGGTCGTCGGGCTCATCGGCCCGAACGGCGCGGGCAAGTCGACGCTCGTGAACCTGCTGACGGGCTTCGACCTCCCGAGCTCGGGGACGGTCGAGCTCGACGGCCGCGACATCACGCGCTGGAGCGCGAGCCGCCGCGGGCGGCACGGGCTCGCCCGCACGTTCCAGCACAGCCACCCGTTCCGCTCGCTGTCGGTGCGGGAGAACGTCGAGGTCGCGGCGCTCGGGGCCGGCGCGTCGCCGGGAACGGCCAGGACGCGGGCGGACGACCTGCTCGGGCTGCTCCGGCTCGACGGCTACGCGGACGCGCCCGCCGGCGCGCTCCCGCACGGGGACGAGCGTCGCCTCGGCGTCGCGCGGGCGCTCGCGACCGATCCGAGCTTCGTCCTCATGGACGAGCCGGCCGCGGGCCTCCCCGAGGGAGAGGTGCCGGAGTTCGCCGCGGTCGTGCGCTCGGTACGCGACGACCACGGCGCGGGCGTCCTCCTGATCGACCACAACATGGCGCTGATCATGGGCGTCTGCGACCGGATCCAGGTGCTCGACCAGGGCCGCACCCTCGCCGAGGGGACGCCCGCGGAGGTGCGGGCGAACCTCGACGTGGCCGCCGCGTACCTGGGGGAGAGCGCCGTCCACGAGGGGCCCGCGTGAGCGGCCCGGTGCTCGCCGTCGACGGCCTCGAGGTGCGCTACGGCGGCGTCGCGGCCGTGCGCGGGCTCTCGCTCGAGGTCGCGCCGGGTGAGATCGTCGGCCTCATCGGCCCGAACGGCGCGGGCAAGTCCTCGACGCTCCACGCGATCATGGGCCTCGTCCGGCCCGCGGCGGGCACGATCCGGCTCGGGGACGTCTCGCTCGCCGGCCGGCCGCCCGAGGCCGTCGCGCGGCAGGGGGTCGCGCTCGTTCCCGAGGGACGGCGGATCTTCGGCGAGCTGACCGTGACGGAGAACCTCCGGCTCGGGCTCGCGGGCAGGCGCTCACAGGCCGGTGCCGACGAGGAGCTCGAGCGCGTCCGCGAGATGTTCCCCGTCCTCGGCGAGTTCGCCGGCCGCAGTGCCGGCGCGCTCTCCGGCGGCCAGCAGCAGCAGCTCGCGATCGCGCGTGCGCTCGTCGCCGCCCCCGACGTCCTGCTCCTCGACGAGCCCTCGCTCGGCCTCTCGCCGACCGTGACGGACGCCGTCTTCGAGGCGCTGGCGGCGATCCGCGACCGCGGGCTGGCCGTGCTGCTCGTCGAGCAGCGCGCGCAGCGCACGGTGGCCCTCGCCGACCGGTCGCTCGTGCTCGCGAACGGCGAGGTGCGCCTGACCCTGACCCCCGACGACGCCGGCGAGACCGAGCGCATGATCCACGCGTACCTGTCGTGACGGGCCTCGTCGCCAGCGGGCTCACCGACTTCCTGCGGGCCGCGGTCGAGCCGCAGGTGCAGGTCGACGCGATCGGGATCGGCGCGATCTACGCGCTGATGGCCGTCGGCATCGGGCTCGTGTTCGGCGTGCTGCGGCTCGTCAACTTCGCCTACGGCCAGATCGTGATGGCGGGCGCCTTCGCGCTCGCCTTCGCCTCCGACCGCGACTGGCCGGTCGGCATCGGGATCCTCCTCTGCTTCGCGGTGGTGATCGCCCTCTCGCTCGCGATGGACCGCGTCGTCTTCCGGCCGCTCCGCACGCAGTCGGCCGCGACGATGCTCGTCGCGACCTTCGCCGTCGCGTTCCTCCTGCAGGCCGTCGCGCTGCTCGTCGACCAGAGCGACGACACGCTCGGCGAGCCCGCCGCCTCGCTCGCGAAGCTCAACCTCCCCTGGGAGATCCTCGGCACCGACGTCCGGAAGATCACCGTCGTCGCGATCGTCACCGCCGCCGTCTGCCTCGCGGCGCTCGTGCTCTTCCTCTCGCGGACGAGCATCGGCCTGCAGATGCGCGCCGCCTCGATGGACTTCCAGACCGCGCGTCTGCTCGGCGTCCGCGCGAACCGCGTGATCGGCTCGGCCGTGCTGCTCTCCGGGATCCTCGCCGGCGTCGTCGCGGTGATGCTGACCGTGCAGCAGCCGCTCGTCACGTCGACCTTCGCGCTGCGCGAGACGATCGTCGTCCTGGCCGGGGTCGTGGTCGGCGGGATGAACCGGCTGCTCTCCGCGACGCTCGGCGGCTTCGCGATCGGCTACGCGTCGGGTCTCCTCGGTGGGGCGCTCCCGACCGACCAGAGCCAGTACCTGCCGTCGTTCCTCTTCGGGCTCGTGATCCTGACGCTGCTCGTGCGGCCCGCAGGCCTCTTCACCCGCGGCGGCGGGCCGGTGGAGCGGGTGTGAGACCGCGCTCGTTCCTCACGGTCGTCGCGCCCGTCGCGCTCGTCGCGGCGACCGCGCTCGTCGGCACGCTCTTCGAGCGCTCGACGGAGATCTACTTCATCAACGCCCTCGTCGCGGTCTCGATCGTCGTCGCGCTCTACGTCTTCGTCGGCAACTCGGGCGTCGTCTCCTTCGGGCACATCGCCTTCGTCGCGGTCGGGGCGTGGACGGCGGGCGTGCTCTCGGTGCCCGTCGAGGAGAAGCCGGCGACGATGCCCTCGCTCTACGGGTTCCTCGGCGACACGACGGTCGGGAACCTGCCGTCGCTGCTCCTCGCCGCCCTCGTCGGCGGGGTGTTCGCGCTCGTGGCCGGGCTGCCGCTGATGCGGCTCTCGGGTCTGGCGGCGGGGATCGCGACGTTCGCCGTGCTCGAGATCACGAACAACGTCCTTCGCTACTACGAGCGGATCGGGCCGGGGCTCAACGTCTTCTCGTCCGTGCCGGAGACGACCGACATGCAGCAGGCCGCGCTCGGCGCGATCGTCGTGATCGTCGTCGCGTTCGCGTACCAGGCGAGCCGGTTCGGGCGGCAGCTCCGCGCGGCGCGGGACGACGCTCCCGCAGCGCGCGCGGTCGGGATCTCGGTCTACGGCCAGCGCCTGGTCGCGTTCGCGCTCTCGGGCGCGCTGGCAGGCTTCGCCGGCGGGCTGTACGTCCACTACCTGCCGATCAACGTCGACGCCGTGTACCTCGACCTCACGTTCATCACCCTCGCGATGCTCGTCATCGGCGGCATGACGAGCCTCTGGGGCGCCGTGGTCGGCGCGCTCGCGGTCTCCGGCCTCGACTCGCTGCTCGCGGAGGCGGAGAACGGCGCCGTCGGGGTCGACCTGCCGTCCGGCAGCCGCATCGTCGTGGTCGGCGCCCTGATGGCGCTCGTGCTGATTCTCCGGCCGCAGGGCCTCACCGGCGGCCGCGAGCTCGTCCTCGGCAAGGTGCGGCGCGCGCGGCCGGCCGAGGAGGGCGCATGAGGGTCTGCGTCGTCGGCTGCGGGGCCGTCGGCTCGCTGTTCGCGGCCAACCTCGCGACGCTCGACGACGTCGAGGTGTGGGCGTTCGACCTGAACGAATCGCATGTCAAGCAGATCAAGAAGAACGGTTTGCAACTCGTCGGCGCCGGTGAGGTGACGGGCTTTCCGCATGCCACATCCGACGCGGCCGAGCTCCCCGCCTGCGACTTCGGGATCGTCGCCACGAAGGCGATGCACGCGGCAGGGGCGATCGCCGGGACGCGCCACGCCTTCGCGCAGGGCGCGGTGGCGTCGGTGATGAACGGCGTCGGCAACGAGGAGACGCTCGCCGAGCACGTCGGACGCGTGATCCGGGGGACGACCTTCCCCGCCGGCAAGCTGCTCGAGCCCGGTGTCGTCCAGTGGGACGTGAAGGGGGAGACGACCTTCGGGCCGTTCGAGCCGCGGC
>DASTKY010000202.1:0-2759 GCA_035715495.1 Gaiella sp.
CCTCGGCGCGGGCTCGCTCAGCGGTCCGAAGTCACCCCATCTCGAGGTGCGGACGCCGCTCCATGCGGGGGCCGCCTTCGTCCGCAGCGTCGCGTCGGCCGCGGGCGTGCGCATGCGGGTGATCGACCGCGAGTCGCACTCGGCCGCATACGCGAAGAGCTGGGAGGCGATCGAGGGCTACCTGTCCGTGGCGGGAGCGACCGCGATCGTCCTCACCCTCGAGGAGCGGGCGCTCGTCGCCGGCCTGCGCGCCGACGCGAACCGCCTTGCGAACGCCGACCACGCGAACCTCGTGCGCCAGAGCCGCTCGGCGTCGCTGCAGCTCGACGCGGCGCGCGCGTTGACGGAGAGCGGCGCGCTCGACGGGCTGGCAGCGACGTTGCAGGAGGCGGCCGCGCTCCGGCTCCGGCACCCGTCGCTCTCGCTCCGCGAGCTCGCCGGCCGCGCCGAGCCGCCCGTCTCGAAGGCGGCGATGGCGGGGCGGCTCGCGCGGCTCGTCGCGCTGCACCGGGAGGAGGAGGAGCGGCTCGCGACCGATGCCAGTTGAGGATGCGCCCCGGAGGTCCCATACTCCGACACGGTGGGCTCGCGCTCCCGGATGGTGGATCCAGACCCCATCTGCCATCTGGTGCCGGAGCGCGCTCGTGGGGGAGGGGACATCCTCGGAGCTCCTCCCTCAGCCCACCATCCTGTCGGGCAGGCGCTCGCCGGCCCTGCGCGGCTCAGGCGGGCTCGCGCAGGTCGACGAGGCGCTGTGCCTTCCCGGCCGAGCGCTCGAGCAGGTCGGGCTGCAGCACGTCGACCTCGACGGTCACGCCGATCGCCTCCTTCACGAGCGAGCCGAGGCGGGCCGCCAGCGCGTCGCGCTGCTCGGCCGCGGCCGCGTCGGCACGCGACTCGACGCGCACGGTGAGCTCGTCGAGCCGCCGCGGGCGGGCGAGGACGAGCTGGAAGTGGGGTGACAGACCGGGGACGCGGAGGATCAGCTCCTCGATCTGGCTCGGGAAGAGGTTGACGCCGCGCAGGATGACCATGTCGTCGCTGCGGCCCGCCACCTTCTCCATGCGCCGCATCGGACGGGCGGTGCCGGGGCGGAGCCGCGTCAGGTCGCGCGTCCGGTACCGCACCATCGGGAGCGCCTCCTTCGTGAGCGTGGTGAAGACCAGCTCGCCGAGCTCACCGTCCGGGAGCACCCGGCCCGTCGCCGGGTCGACCACCTCGGGATAGAAGTGGTCCTCCCACACGTGGAGGCCGTCCTTCGTCTCCACGCACTCCATCGCCACCCCGGGGCCGACGATCTCGGAGAGCCCGTAGAGGTCGACCGCGTGCATGTCGAGACGCGCCTCGATCTCGCGGCGCATCTCGTCCGTCCACGGCTCGGCCCCGAAGATGCCGACCCTGAGTGACGTCGACCGCGGGTCGACGCCCTGCCGCTCGAGCTCGTCGAGGATCGCGAGCATGTACGACGGCGTGACCATGATCACGTCCGGTTCGAGGTCGACGAGCAGACGCACCTGGCGCTCCGTCATGCCGCCCGAGACGGGGATCACGAGACAGCCGAGGCGCTCGGCGCCGTAGTGCGCCCCGAGCCCGCCGGTGAAGAGCCCGTAGCCGTAGGCGACGTGCACGCGGTCGCCCGGTCGCGCGCCGCCCGCGCGGATCGAGCGCGCCATCACGTCCGTCCACGTCTCGACGTCGCGTGCGGTGTAGCCGACGACGGTCGCGCGCCCGGTCGTCCCGCTCGAGGCGTGGATCCGCGCGATCCGGTCGAGCGGGACCGCGAAGAGCCCGTACGGGTACGTCCGGCGCAGGTCGTCCTTCGTCGTGAACGGGAACCGCTCGAGGTCGCCGAGCTCGCGGCAGTCGTCCGGATGGGCGCCGACGCCGTCGAACCGCGCGCGGACGTCGGCGACGTTCTCGTACGCGTGACGGAGCGTCCACCGGAGCCGCTCGAGCTGCAGCGCCGCGAGCTCGTCGGTGGAGGCGCGCTCGATGGGGTCGAGGCTCTCCGGGTCGGGGGTCAGGTCGGGGAGCCCCACCGCAGCGAGCGTAGAGCAGTGCCCCGCCGGTTTCCAGGCGCCGTCAATAGACTCGATTCCGCCCTCACACCCTGACGACGGAGGCACGAGACGCATGGCAACCCGCGTCGGCATCAACGGCTTCGGCCGGATCGGCCGCAACTTCTTCCGCGCGCAGCACGCGCTGGGCTCGGAGATCGAGATCGTCGCCGTGAACGACCTCGGCGACGCCGCGACGATGGCGCACCTGCTCCGGTACGACTCGGTGCTCGGGCCGTTCCCGGGCGACGTCGAGCTGGGCGACGGCACGATCAGCGCCGCCGGCGAGACGATGCAGATGCTCTCCGAGCGCGACCCCGCCGCGCTCCCCTGGGGCGACCTGGGCGTCGACGTCGTGCTCGAGTCGACCGGCTTCTTCACCGACCGGGAGGGGGCGCAGAAGCACCTCGGCGCCGGCGCGAAGAAGGTCGTGATCTCGGCGCCGGCGACCGACCCGGACGTCACGCTCGTGCTCGGCGTCAACGACGGCGACTACGACCCGGCCGCGCACGACATCGTCTCGAACGCGTCGTGCACCACGAACTGCGTGGCGCCGCTCGCCAAGGTGCTCGACGATCTCGCCGGGATCGAGTCGGGCTTCATGACGACGATCCACGCGTACACGAACGACCAGAGCATCCTCGACCTGCCGCACAAGGATCTGCGGCGCGCCCGCGCGGCGGCGATCAACCTGATCCCGAC
>DASTKY010000203.1:0-2425 GCA_035715495.1 Gaiella sp.
ATCTCCTCGACGAAGGGCGCCACCGGCCACTGCCTCGGTGCGGCGGGCGCTGTCGAGGCGATCTTCACCATCCTCGCGACGCAGCGTGGCGTCCTCCCGCCGACGATCAACCAGGAGGTCGCGGATCCGTCCTGCGACCTCGACTACATCCCGAACGAGGCGCGCGAGGAGCAGGTCGAGGTCGGCGTCTCGAACTCGTTCGGGTTCGGCGGCCACAACGCCTGCGTCGTCTTCCGCCGCTGGGCGGGCTGAGCCGACTCAGGGCAGCCGGAGCTCGAGCAGCATCGCGTCCTGCCAGCGACCGTCGCGCTCGGCGATCCGCTCGCGGCGGCCGACCGTCCTGAAGCCCAGGGCCCCGTGGAGCGCGAGGCTCGCCTCGTTCGCTGCCATGATCGACGTCTGGATCGTCCAGATCCCGAGCTCGGGCGCGTCCTCGACGAGGCGCGCCAGGAGGGCGCGCCCGACGCCGCGGCCGCGCGCCTCCGCATCGACGTAGACGGAGTGCTCGACGACGCCCCGGTAGCAGTGGCGGGGCGACGTCGACATGATCGCGAGCCAGCCGGCGACGGACCCGTCGAGCTCCGCGACGTACCGCGGCTCACGGCGGTGCCGGGCGTCCCACTCGTCCCACGTCGGCACGTGCGTCTCGAAGGACGCGGTGCCCGTCGCGAGACCGTCCGCGTAGATCCGCGCGACGTCGGCCCAGTCGTCCGAGGTGAGCGTGCGGATCGACGGGGAGGCCATGCCGGCCACGGTACGGGATCGGGCGTCGTTCGGTTGCCCGCACCGATTCCCGGCCGGGCGGCGTCTAGCGTGCCGCCCGTGCGCGTGACCCGTCCCACACCGGAGCGCTTCGACGAGGTGCTCGCCGTCCTCCAGGCGGCGGACGTCGCCGTCTACGGCGACACCGACTGGACCGAGCTCGAGCTCCGCGACGAGTGGGAGAAGCTCGACCTCGACCGCGACGCGTGGCTCGTCGAGCTCGACGGCCGCGTCGCGGGAGTGGCGCACCTGGCCGACCGCGTCGGCGGGCGCTTCATCTCGGACGGCTACGTCCATCCGGAGCTCCGGGGGCGGGGCGTCGGCAACACCGTGCTGGCGCTCGTCGAGGAGCGGGCGCGGGAGCTCGAGCCGAGCTGGCCCGACGGCGAGCGGATCGTGCTCGAGTCGGCGCACCTCGTCGGGGACGACACGGCCGCGACGCTGCACGAGGCCCGCGGCTTCCGGTTCGTGCGACGCTTCTTCCGGATGGTGGCCGACGTCACCCAGCCGCCCGCCGAGTCCGTGTGGCCGGACGGCACCGAGGTGCGGCCGTTCGACCCCGAGCGCGACGCCCGCGAGCTCCACGCCGCGTTCGAGGAGGCGTTCGCCCGGGAGTGGGGGCACGTCGCCCGGGACTTCGACTCCTGGTGGGAGCCGCTCGTCGGGCGTCCTCGCTTCGACCCCGGGCTGATCACCGTCGTCTGGGCGGGCGACGCCGCGGTCGCGTTCGCCGTCGGGTTCGCGAAGACGATGGGCGACTGGGGCTGGATCCGCAACGTCGGCGTCCGCGACGCGTGGCGCCGCCGCGGCCTGGGCCTCGCGCTCCTGCACGAGTCGTTCCGCCGGTTCCGCGCGACCGGCGAGACGACGGTGGCGCTGGGCGTCGACTCGGAGAACCCGACCGGCGCGACGCGCCTCTACGAGCGCGCCGGGATGCGCGTCCTCTGGCGCGCCGACGTCTGGCAGAAGGAGCTCCGTCCCGGTGCCTGAGATCGTGCTGCGGCCGCCGACGCTCGACGACGCCGGCCCCGTCGCCGACGTGCTGAACGCCGAGTCCCAGCGCCTGCGAGGCCACGACAGCGTGGACGAGCGTGAGGTACGCGGCTGGTGGACGCAACCGCCGCCGTTCGACGCCGAGCGAGACGTCGTGGTCGCCGTGCGCGACGGTGTCGCCGTCGGCTACGGCGACCTGGGTGACCAGGCGAACGACGGCGCGGTGCTCTGGCTCGACGTCCGCGGCGCCGCGAGAGCTGAGGTGCTCGCGGAGCTGGAGCTGCGCGCACTCGGCCGCCGCGCCCCCGCAGGCGTCGTCCGCGCCATCGCCGACGAGCGGGACGCCGCGTTCCGTGCGCTCCTCGGCGAACGTGGCTACCGGCCGATCCGCGCGTCATACCGGATGGCGATCGATCTCGAGGGAGCCGTCCTCGAGCCCCGTTGGCCGGCGGGCGCGAGCGCGCGAGCGGCGGTTGAGGGCGTCGACGAGCCGCTTCTCCACGACCTCGCACAGCGCTCCTTCGCCGACCACTGGGGCTTCACCCCGACGCCGTACGACGAGTGGCTGCACTGGCTCCGCGAGATGGGCGCCTACGACCCGGACCTCTGTCTCGTCGCCGAGCGGGACGGTGCCCCCGTCGGCGTCGCCTTGTGCCGGCCGCATGCCCAC
>DASTKY010000204.1:0-2835 GCA_035715495.1 Gaiella sp.
GCGCTCGAGGCGTTCACGGAGAAGCTCCTCCCCGGCCGCTGGGACGAGGCGCGGGCCCCGACCGCGGCGGAGCTGAAGGCGACGTCCGTCCTCCGTCTGCCCCTCGACGAGGCCTCGGCGAAGGTCCGCACCGGCGGCCCCGACGACGGCGACACGCCCGACGCCGAGCTCGAGGTCTGGGCGGGGCACCTCCCGCTCGTCGTCCGCGCGCTCGAGCCCGTGCCCGACCCGCTGCTGCGTCCCGGGATCCCCGTGCCCGGGGACCTCCGCGACTACCGGCGTCCGGGCCTGGTGGAGCCGTGAGCGAGGAGCTCGACACGGTCGTCATGAAGTTCGGCGGCTCGTCGGTGGCCGATCCCGAGAAGGTGCGGAACGTCGCCCGCCGGCTCGTCGAGGCGCGCCGCACCGGCCTGCGGGTCGTCGGGACGGTCTCCGCGATGGGGAAGACGACCGACACGCTGATCGCGCTCGCGGGCGAGGTGTCGCCGACGCCGAACCCGCGCGAGCTCGACATGATCCTCTCGACCGGCGAGCGGATCGCCTGCGCGCTCGTCGCGATGGCGATCCACGACCTCGGCGAGGACGCCGTCTCGTACACCGGGTCGCAGGCGGGGATCATCACCGACGCCTCGCACACCCGCGCGAAGATCCGGGAGATCCGCGGCGACCGCATCCGCACGGCCCTCGACCAGGGCCGGATCGTCCTCGTCGCCGGCTTCCAGGGGTTCTCGCGCGAGACGATGGAGATCACGACGCTCGGCCGCGGCGGCACCGACGCGACCGCGGTGGCACTCGCGGCGGCGCTCGGCGGCGCCTGCGAGATCTACTCGGACGTGCCCGGCGTCTTCACCGCCGACCCGCGGCTCGTCCCGGACGCCCGCAAGCTCCCCGTCGTCTCGTACGACGAGATGCTCGAGATGGCGGCCTCGGGCGCGAAGGTACTGATGCTCCGGTCGGTGGAGCTGGCACGCAACCACGGCGTGCGCATCCACGCACGCTCGACGTTCTCCGACGAGGAGGGAACCTGGGTGCAGGACGCAGAGGGAATGGAGCAGCCGATCGTCTCGGCGGTCACGCACTCGGAGACGGACGTCGTCTTCACGCTGACCGGGATCCCGGACCGGCCCGGCGTCGCCGCCCGCATCTTCGAGGGCGTCGCCTCCGCGCAGGTCAACGTCGACACGATCATCCAGAACGTCGTCCACGGGCGCGCGGAGATGTCGTTCTCGGTCCCGGCCGAGGACGTCGCCGGCACCCGGAGCGCGATCGCGGCGCTCCAGGAGGAGATGGGCGCGTTCGAGGTCGAGGCGAACACCGAGCTCGGCAAGGTCTCGCTGATCGGGGCCGGGATGCGCTCGCACCCGGGCGTCGCGGCGACGATGTTCCGCACGCTCGCGGAGCTCGGGATCAACCTCGAGATGATCTCGACCTCGCCGATCAAGATCTCCTGCATGATCGCGCGCGACCGCATCCCCGAGGCCGTGCGCGGGCTCCACACCGCCTTCGCGCTCGAGCGCGAGCCGGAGCGGGAGCCGACGATCTAGTCCTTCTTCGCCAAGCGGGATTCGGCAGGAGCCGAATCCCGCGGCTCGATCCCCGCCTACGGCGGGGCACACCCCTGAAGGCGCCCGCTTCGCGGTCGCACACCCTCTGTGCCATCGAGCGATCCGTCGGAGACCGGCAGGCTCGCCGGTCCTGACGCCGAACACTCTCGCGTGAGCAGTCGGACGGTCGAGGCGATCGTCACCGGGGCGATCGGGGTCGTCGCGGTCGTCGCGGTGCGCTGGGCGCTCGGGATCGCATTCGCACGCTACGAGCGACGGCTCGCGACGCACGACCCGGCCGAGGCGGCCCGCCGGCGCACGACCCTCGCCTTCCTCCGCCGCGTGATCGTCGCGATCGTCGCGTCGATCGCCGTCTGGAGCGTCCTCTCGCTCTACCCCCAGACCGACCAGATCGTCAACGCGCTCCTCGCCTCGAGCGCCGTGCTCGCCCTCTTCGTCGGCATCGCCTTCAACACGCCGCTCTCCAACCTCGGCTCGGGCCTGCTCGTCGCGTTCGCCCAGCCCCTCCGGCTCGGCGACCGGGTCACGATCGGCGAGCACACGGGGTTCGTCGAGGCGGTCGATCTGCTCTACACGACGCTCGTCACGGACGAGGCGCGCCGGGTGTTCGTCCCGAACACGCAGCTCACCACCTCGACGATCGTGAACCGCACGATCCGCGACCCGCGGCGCGTCGTCTCCGCGGAGTTCCCCGTCCGGCTGGGCGCCTCCGTCGACGAGGCGCGGCAGGTCGTCGTGCGCGCCGTCGGCCGGGTCGAGGGCGTGAAGCACGACGAGACCCGCGTGCTCGTCGGCGACGTCAAGGGGGGCGCCGTCTGGCTCACCGCGACGGTCTCGGCCCCGCTCGACGCCGACGTCATCCTGCTCGGCTCGAACCTCCGCGAGGAGGTCCTCGACGCGCTCGGCGAGGCGGGGGCGCTGGCCGCCTGAGTGGAGGCGAGGGGGAGCCGGAGCTCCCCCTCGGTCTCAGACGCAGTCGCGGAGCGGCTGGGCCTCGGGGAGTGTCTCGAGGCGCTTCAGCGTGTTGTTCTCGATCTGCCGGATGCGCTCGCGCGTGACGCCGAACGCCCGGCCGACCTCCTCGAGCGTGCACGGGGCCTCGCCGAGGAGCCCGAAGCGGAGCTCGATGACCTTGCGGTCGCGCTCGGGCAGCGAGCCGAGCGCCTGCTCGATGTCCTCCCGTCGGAGCGAGAGCGAGGCCGTGTCGAAGGGCGACTCGGCCTGGTCGTCCGGGACGAAGTCGCCGAGCGAGGAGTCCTCCTCCTCGCCG
>DASTKY010000205.1:0-2555 GCA_035715495.1 Gaiella sp.
GTGCCCTACCCGTTCGTCGAGAGCCCGAACGTCACGCGGCGCGCGACGCGCCCGATCGACGTCGTCGTGATGCACACGATGGAGATCGCGGAGCGGCCCGACGCGGCGGCGATCTGCGCCCGCTGGTTCGCGACGGAGGCGTCACAGGTCTCGGCGCACTACTGCGTGGACTCCCGGACGATCATCCAGTGCGTCCGCGAGCACGACATCGCCTGGCACGCCCGCGGGGGCAACACGGACTCGGTCGGCGTGGAGCTCGCGGGGTTCGCGAGCCAGACGCGCCGCGCCTGGGCGGACGCCTACTCGACCGCGGTGCTCCGGCGCGCGTCGACGCTCGTGGGCGACGTCTGCACCCGGCGGACGATCCCGGTGCGGTGGCTCGTCGCCGACGACCTCGTCGCAGGGCGGCGCGGGATCACCGGCCACGTCGAGGTCAGCCGCGCGTTCCACCGCAGCGACCACTGGGACCCGGGCCCGGGCTTCCCGATCGAGCGGTTCCTCGACGAGGTCCGCAAGGCGCAGCAGCGGGCGCGCGCCGGGACGTCCTCCTAGCGCGCGAGCGTCACCTTGGCGAGACCGTGCGGGGCGTCCGAGTCGAGGCCGCGCGCCTTCGAGAGCGCCGCGCAGAAGAGCTGGCCGGGGACGACGGAGAGGAGAGGGGAGAGGAGTGCGGGCCGCGGGGTGGGGACGGGCACGGTGAAGGCCGCGCCCTTCACCTTCGCGGCCGCCGTGCCGCTGGCGACCACCGTCGCGCCCATCTGCCGCGCGCGGGCCGCGGCCTCCTTCACCGTCGGGAGCGTGTCGTCGCTGGACGCGATCGCCCAGACGGGGAAGAGCGGGTCGAGCGCGGCGACCGGCCCGTGCGCGAGGTCGGTCGCCGTGAGCGGCTCGGCGGCGATCCGGCAGGTCTCGAGCAGCTTCAGCGCGATCTCGCGCGCCGTCGAGAACTCGACGCCGCGGCCGATCACGAACATGCGGCCGGTGTAGGAGAACGAGAGGGCGAGCCCGGAGGTAGCTCGCTCGAGCGCGGGGATCGACTCCTCCATCAGCTCGCTCGCCGCGCGGATGCCGTCGGCCACCTCGGCGCCCCGGCCGGCGAGGTGCGCGGCGAGGAGCGCGAGCGCCCCGAGCGTGTTGACGTACGTCTTCGTCGCCGCCACGGCGAGCTCGGGCTCCGCGGAGAGCGGGATCGTCGCCTCGGCGACCGCCGCCAGCTCCGACGAGGGCTCGTTCGTGAGCGCGATCGTGAAGGCGCCCGCGGCCCGGGCGCGTCGGACGTACTCGAGCACGTCGGGGGTCTGGCCCGACTGCGAGAGGCCGATGACCGTCGAGCCGGACATGTCGAGCGGGGTCCGGTAGTGGACGCTCAGCGTGATCGAGTCGCGCAATGCGGTCCAGCGGGGCATGAGGCCGAAGGCGTAGACGCCGAACGAGGCGGCATTGTCGGAGGAGCCGTGCCCGACCATCCGCACGAGCCGGAGGTCGCGCTCGCGGACCGTGGCGGCGATCCGCGCGATCTCGTCGTCGTGGTCGAGGAGGCGGCGGAGCGCGGAGGGCTGCTCGCGGATCTCCGCGAGGAAGCGGGTGCCCGGGCCGGCGGCGGGCTCAGCCGGCGACACGGGTCTCACCGCCGACGATCGTGCGGACGACCTCGAGCGCGTCGTCGACGACGACGAGATCGGCTCTCCCGCCGACGTCGAGGCGGCCGAGCCGCGGGTCGCCGAGGGCGCGCGCGGGGACGGCGGTCGCCGCCTCGAGCGCCCGCTCGAGCGGCACGTCGACCGCGACGAGGTTGCGCACCGCCTCGATCATCGTGAGCGCGCTGCCCGCGAGCACGCCGTCCTCGCGGCGCACGACGTCGTCGGCCACGACGATCTCGATCTCGCCGAGCGCGTACGTGCCGTCGCCGAGCCCGGCGCCGGCGATGGCGTCGGTCACGAGCGCCAGCCGGCCGGCGGCGAGACGCCAGAGGAGCCGCACGATCTCCGGGTCGAGGTGGACGCCGTCGACGATCGCCTGGACGACGACGTCCGGACGACCGAGCGCCGCGCCGACGATCCCCGGGTCGCGGTGGCCTAGGGGGCGCATCGCGTTGAACACGTGGGTCACCGTGCGCACGCCCCGCTCGAACGCCGCGCGCGCCTCCGCGGCCGTGGCGTCGCTGTGCCCGAGCGAGACCGTCACGCCGCGGCCGTGGAGCAGGTCGACGAGCTCGAGCGCTCCGGGCAGCTCGGGCGCGAGCGTCATCAGCCGCACGGGGCCTGCGGCGAGCAGGCGCTCGAGCAGCGCCGGGTCCGGGTCGCGCCTCGCCGCCTGCCCGTGCGTCCCGAGGCGGCGCGGCGAGAGGAACGGGCCTTCCAGGTGGACGCCGAGGATGCGCGCGCCGGGCGCGCCGGCGGGGACCGAGCGCAGCGCCTCCACGAGATCGCCCTCCTCGGTCGTGATGAAGGTGGGGAGGTAGGAGGTGACGCCGGTCTCGAGCAGCGCCTCGCCGGCCGTGGCGAAGCCGTCGGCGTCGGTGCCGAGGAAGTCGATGCCCGCGAACCCGTTCACCT
>DASTKY010000206.1:0-5380 GCA_035715495.1 Gaiella sp.
TGAACGAGCGGTCGCGGTGCAGCTCGAGCACCTCGGCCCACGGGATCGCGAAGTACGTCCACCAGGTCGCGAAGATGAGCCCGATCCCGGCGAAGCCGACGACGGCGGCGTCGACCGTCCAGCCCGACGAGCCGTGCACGATCGCGTTGATCGAGGCGACGGTGCCGAGGATCCCCTCCCCGAGCGTGATGATCACGAGCAGCCCGTAGCGCTCCGCGATGTGGTGCGCGTGCCACGGCGTCCCGCCTTTCCGGCGCTCGGCGATGAACGGCCCGAGCAGCTCGATCGCGATCAGCACGGCCGCGAAGGCGAACGTCGTCCCGAGCGGCAGGTCGACGATCGCGAGCACGACCCAGAACACCTGGGAGACAGAGATCGTCCAGATGTACGCCCACGCCGCGGGTCGCCGCGGCGGGTCGTGCCGCGCGGCGCGGAGCCACAGGAAGACCATCGGGACGCGCATGACGACGTAGCCCGCGACCATCACCCCGTTGTCGAGGACGTCCCCCTCCTCGATCGACGCGAACGCCTGGGCGAGCCCGAGCGCGAGCACGATCACGCCGAACATCTGCACCATCGTCGCGAGCCGGATCACCCAGTCGTCGGTGTCGTAGGCCGACGCGAACCACGAGTAGTTGATCCAGGCCCACGCGACCGCGAACGTCGCGAGCGCGAAGCCGATGAGGCCCGAGCGGAAGTGACTCTCGGCCAGCGCGTGCGCGAGCTCGTTCGCCGCGGTCCCGAAGGCGACGACGAACGTCAGGTCGTAGAGCAGCTCGAGCGGCGTCGCCGACCTGTGCTGCTCCTCCGGGTCGCGACCCGACATGCGCCGGCGGTGGGGGGCGCGGTCCTCCGGGCCGGGAGCGGGCATGCGGGGATCCTGCCTTCGCGCGCCGACGCCGCGTGTCGGACTCGCGGCCTCGTGCCCTCGGTCGACCTCGAGCAGCTCGCGCGGACGCTCTTCGACGCGTCCTGGCCGGCGCACGGCGCCGAGCTCTGGACCTGACGCGCGTCCCTCTAGCCGGACGAGCGGTCGGCCCGGCCGGTCTTGGAGAGGAGCACCCCGCGCAGCGGCTCCAGGCCGGGTGTCGGCTCGTCCAGCACCTGGAGCGCACGCACCGTCTCGCCCGCGCTGAGCTCGAGCGCCTCGTCCGCCTCGCGCTGTGCCCGAAGAATCCTGAGCGCGAGCTCCAACGATCCGGCGTGCGTCAGGCGTTGGGCGAGCTCTTCGACGTTCCGCGGGCTCACGCCCACGCCCGCGATCTGCACGGGGGCGACGCCGGCCACGCGAGCCGACGCTCGCCCCGGCGACTGTCCCGGCCGGCCACCGACCGCGCCGAGTCGCGTCACTCGACGCCGAGCTCGGGCCGCGGCGCCGCGCTCGCCGCGCTCACCACCGTCTCGCCGGTCCCGTCCCCATCCCCGCCCCGAACCCTATGCAGTTCCTCGGTCCCTGCAACGTCCCGCGACTCGAAAGCCTCCTCCAGCGAGAAACCCGCCGTTTCCGGCGGGCTTCGGAGTGGAGCTAGGCGGACTCGAACCGCCGACCTCCTGGGTGCGATCCAGGCGCTCTCCCAACTGAGCTATAGCCCCGCGAGGGCCAAAGTGTAGCGCCGTCGGCCGGCGCCAGCCGGTGCGCGGGGAGCCCCGGATCGGCCACGAGGTCGGGGTGCAGCAGGTGCCCGAGCTGCCGCGCGCCGTCGGCCAGGCGGGGCGCGGGACGGGAGAAGTAGCTGTCGCCGTCGACGACGACCGTGGGCACCGGGAGCTCGAGGCCGTCCGCGCGCCGGAGCGCCTCGTCGGCGTCGAAGCCGCACGCGGCGAGCACGACGAGCTCCGGCTCCTCGGCGAGCACGGCCTCCCAGCTCGTCCGCTCGGACGGCTCGCCCGCGCGCCCCAGCACGTCGACGCCGCCGGCGAGGGCGACCATCTCGGGCACCCAGTGCCCTGCAGTGAACGGCGGGTCGATCCACTCGGCGACGAAGACCCGGCGCCGCGGGGCGTCGCGCGTCGCGGCGCCGAGCTCCGCGAGCGACCGGCGCATCGCGCCCGCCAACGTGGCGCCGTCCTCGGGGACGCCGAGGCGGCCGGCGAGGAGCTCGACCGATGCCGCGACGTCCTCGAGCGTCATCGGGTCGAGCGAGACGACCTCCGCGGCGACCGCGCAGACGGACGTCACCTCCCCGCTCGAGACGGCGCAGACCGGGCAGAGGTCCTGGGTCACGATCAGGTCGGGCGCGAGCTCCTCGATCAGGGTCGCGTCGACCGCGTAGAGCGACCCGCTCTCGCCGAGCGAGGAGCGTACGACCGCGTCGATCTCCGCGCTCGTGAGCTCGGTCAGGCTCCGCTTCGGCGCGGTGACGACCGGCTTGCCGACGACCTCGGGCGGCCAGCGGCACTCCTCCGAGACCCCGACGAGCGCGTCGACGAGACCGAGGTCTGCCACGATCTCCGTCGCGCTCGGGAGCAGGGAGCAGATCCGCATCAGCCCGCGCCGCCGAACCGTCCCGCGCGGATCGCGCGCTCCATCTCGGCCGACTGCTCGCGGTACCACGTGCCGTCCTCGAGCTCGAGCGCGGGCAGCGCGCTCTGGCCGGTGCCGGCGATCACGGCGGTGCGCCTACGCCGCAGGGGCCACGCCTCCTTGACGAGCTCGTACTCGACGCCCATCTCGTCCAGCGCCGACTGGACGCGCCAGCACGGGTGGCGGGACGCCTTCGCCCAGAGCAGGGGACAGCGGTGCAGCTTCACGGCCATGGCTCCTCCTCGGATCGTCGGCCGCCCTACGATACGTCCGTGCGCGCCGTGGTCGTGGGCCCCGACGGGACGCCGGCGGTCACCGACGTGCCCGAGCCGGACGGGCCTGGGGAGCCGGTGAAGATCCTCGCCTGCGGGCTCTGCGGCTCGGACGTCGAGAAGCTCGCCCCCGCGCACGGCGGCGCGGTGCTCGGCCACGAGGTGGTCGCGGAGACCGCCGACGGGCGGCGCGTGGCGCTCGTCCACCACGCGTCCTGCGGCGAGTGCGCCCGCTGCCTCGCGGGCCACGAGTCGACCTGCGAGCGGTTCTCCGCGCCGACGATCCGGCCCGGCGGGCTCGCCGAGCGTGCGCACGCGCAGGGCACCGTCGACCTGCCCGGGCACTGGCCCGACTGGCGAGGGATCATGGTCGAGCCGCTCGCGTGCGTCCTCCGCGGGGTCGCGCGCGTCCCGCGCGGCCGGGTCCTCGTCGTGGGGAACGGCTTCGTGGGACGGCTCTTCGGCGCGGTGCTCGCGCGCAGGGGCGACGAGGTGTTCGCGGTCGACGTCGACCCGCGGCGGACGGGGCCTGCGCCCGACGGGCCGGTCGACGCGGCGGTGCTCTGCGGTCGCGGGGGCGTGGAGACGGCGTTCGCGCACGTCGCCCCCGGGGGGACGGTGCTCGTGTTCACCGACGCCGGCCCGATCCCGGCAGCGGACGTCTACCGGCGCGAGCTCACGCTCGTCGGGACCCGCTCCGCCTCACCGCCCTCGATGGCCGAGGCGGCGGCGCTGCTCGACGACCTCGACGTGCCCGAGCCCGTCGTCCTGCCGCTCGACCGGTTCGCGGACGGGCTCGAGCTCTTCCGCCGGCGCGACGCGCTCAAGGTCGTCTTCACGCCGTGAGGGCGCTGCGGCTCCACGCGCCCGGCGACCTCCGGGTCGAGGACGTGCCCGACCCCGTCCCCGCCGAGGGCGACGTCCTGCTCCAGGTGGAGGTGGCGCTGACCGACGGGACCGACCTCAAGGCCTACCGGCGCGGCCACCCCGTCCTCCTCGGGCCGCCGCCGAGCCCCTTCGGCCACGAGGTGTGCGGGATCGACGTCGCGACGGGCCGGCGGGTCGTGCCGGCGAACTCCGCCCCGTGCGGCGCCTGCGCGGCCTGCGCCCGTGGCCAGGAGACGCTCTGCGAGCACCTCTTCCCGCTGCTCAACGGCGCCTACGCGGAGCTCCTCGTCGTCCCGGCGCGGATCGCGGGCCGGAACCTGGTGCCGGTGCCGCCGGGGCTCGCCCCGGAGGTCGCGGCGATGGCGGAGCCGCTCGCCTGCTGCCTGCACGGGCTCGAGGTCGCCGGGGTCGGGCGCGGCGACACCGTCGCGATCGTCGGGCTCGGGCCGATCGGGCTGATGCTGTGCGCCTGCGTCGCCGACGCGGGCGGCCATCCGGTCGGGGTCGGGTCCCGGCCCTCGCGTCGCGCGCTCGCGAGCGCCTTCGGCGCCGTCGCCGCCGCGCCGGAGGGCGCCGACGTCGTGATCGAGGCGGCCGGCCCCGTCGAGGCGTGGCAGCGCGCTCTCGCCCTCGTCCGGCCCGGCGGGACGGTGCTCGCGTTCGGCGGGCTGCCGCGCGAGGCGCACGTCGAGGTGGACGCCTACCGGATCCACTACGAGGAGGTGCGGCTCGCCGGGGCGTTCCACCACACGCCCCGCACCTTCCGCGCCGCCCTCGCGTTCCTCGCGAGCGGCGCGTTCCCGTTCGAGCGCCTCCTGACCCACGAGGTCGGGCTCGACGCCGTCTCGACGCTCTTCGACGCGCCGCCGCAGGACTACCTCAAGGCGGTCGTCAGGCCCTGATCAGACGGCGAAGAGCGTCAGCTCCGGCTCGCGCTCGCCGCGCAGCACGTCGAGGTCGACCTCGACGCAGCCGAACCCGCGCGCCTCGCAGAGCGTCCGCGCCTGCGGCTTCACGACCTGCGCGGCGAGGATCCCGCGACAGGCCGCGAGCGCCGGGTCGCGACAGAGCACCTCGAGGTACCGCGAGAGCTGCTCGACCGCCTCGAGCGTCCCGACGCGCTTGATCTCGACGGCGACCCAGCCATCGCCGGCGTCACGGCACATCAGGTCGACGGGCCCGATCTCGGTCGGCCACTCGCGACGCACGAGCCTGAGCCCCTCCTCCAGCACCTCCGGCCGCTCGGCGAGCGCCTCCTGGAGGTGACGCTCGACCCCGTCCTTCTCGAGCCCGGCGTCCTCGCCGAGCTCGTGCTCGAACTCGGCCAGGACCTCGGCGAGCCGGATCTCGAGCCGGTCCTCACTGCGCCCCGCGCGCTTCCGGACGACGATCGTCTCCTCCCCGTGCTCGATCACGGTCGGCGGCGTCATCCAGTTCAGGGGCTTGTATCCGCCGCTGTCCGCGTGGACGAGGACGGAGCCGTCCGCCTTGAAGACGAGCAGCCGGATCGCCTCCGGCAGGTACGCGTGGAGGCGGCCGGAGTACGTGACCTCGCAGCGGGCGACGACGAGACGCACGGGCCGCGGACCGTAGCCCGCTGGACGGACGACGCGCGCACCGGCGCGCTGATGGCAACGAGGGTGTGCGACCGCGGAAGCGGGCGCCTTCAGGGTCTGCCGCGCCGAAGGCGCGGATC
>DASTKY010000207.1:0-2596 GCA_035715495.1 Gaiella sp.
TCGCTCGCCGTCGGTGGCGGGCACGGGCTCGACGCGTACGAGGCGCTCACCGACCAGACGAGCGTGCTCCTGGCGGCGCCGTGGGAGGCGATCGTGAACTCGATCGTGTACGCGACCGCAGCCGCCGCGATCGCCGTGGTCGTCGGAGGGCTCGCGGCGTTCGCGGTCGCGGACGCGCGCGGCTCGCGCCTCCTGGACGCGCTCGTGCTGATCCCGCTCGGCGCCTCGGCGGTCATGCTCGGCCTCGGCTTCCTCATCGCCTTCGACACGGCGCCCATCGACTTCCGGGCCGCGCCCTGGATCGTCCCCGTCGCGCAGGCGCTCGTCGCCATCCCGTTCGTCGTGCGGATCATGGTGCCGACCCTTCGCTCGATCGATCCGAGGCTCAGGGACGCAGCGGCGCTCCTCGGCGCGTCCCCGAGCCGGGTACGCCGCGAGATCGACCTGCCGATCGTCGCCCGCGGCCTGACGGTCGCGGCCGGCTTCGCGTTCGCGATCTCGCTCGGGGAGTTCGGCGCGACGGTCTTTCTCGCGCGTCCGGATCGCCCCACCCTCCCGGTCGCGATCTTCCGCTTCCTGGGCCGCCCGGGCGAGCTGAACCTCGCGACGGCGTACGCGCTCGCGGTCGTCCTCATGGCCGTCACCGTCGTCTCGATACTCCTCGTCGAGCGGTTGCGGTTGCGGCGCGGAGGCTGGTTCTGATGCTGCGGGCGGAGGACGTCAGCGTGCGCTTCGACGGCACCGCGGCCCTGGACGGCGCCTCGCTCGAGTTCGGGCACGGCGAAGTCGTCACCGTCCTCGGCCCCAGCGGCTCCGGCAAGACCACGCTGTTGCGGGTCATCGCCGGGCTGCAGGCGCCCGACTCCGGTCGGGTCCTGCTCGACGGCGTCGACCTCGCCTCGACCCCTCCGCACCGCCGCGGGATCGGTCTCGTGTTCCAGGACCACGCACTCTTCCCCCACCGCGACGTCGCCGACAACGTCGCGTTCGGCCTGCGGATGCGCGGAGACTCGACCGAGCAAGTCGCCTCGCGCACCGCCGATCTGCTCGACCTCGTCGGGCTCGCCGGATTCGAGCGGCGATCGGTGGGGTCGCTCTCGGGCGGTGAGCAGCAGCGCGTCGCGCTCGCCAGAGCCCTCGCCCCGGAGCCCCGCGTGCTGCTCCTCGACGAACCTCTCGGCTCGCTCGACCGACGATTGCGCGATCGACTCCTCGAGGATCTCGGTCGGCTGTTCGACGAGCTGCGACTGACCGCCATGTATGTCACCCACGACCAGACCGAGGCGTTCACGCTGGGCGACCGCGTCGCCGTGATGCGCGCCGGCCGCGTCGTCCAGGTCGCGTCGCCGGACGAGCTGTGGGCGCATCCTGCCGATGCCGACGTCGCCCGCTTCCTCGGACTCGCAAACGTCGAGGGCGACGAGGTCGTGCGGCCGGAGGCAGTCGTCGTCAGAACGTCGACGAACGGAAACGGCACGGTCGTGCGTGCCGTGCGGACGGGCCCGCTCGTGCGCCTGCGCGTGGCGCTCGACGACGGGCGAAGCCTCGAGGCGGCCGTCGCGGGTGTCGAGCACCCGAAGCCGGGCGACCGCGTCGACGTCAGCGTCGACCCGGAAGGCATCGTTCGCCTTCGATGATCCGCCGCCGCGTCGTCGTCCACGGATTCGTGCAGGGCGTCTTCTTTCGCGACACCGTCCGTCGCGCTGCGGTCGGCGCGGGCGTCGCCGGCTGGGCCCGCAACAACCGCGACGGAACGGTCGAGGCGGTGCTCGAAGGCGAGCCGGGCGCGGTCGAGCGGCTCGTCGGCGTGTGTCGTCGGGGCCCGCGCGGGGCGCGGGTGGATCGGGTCGACGTCGTGGAGGAGGAGCCCGAGGGGCTGAGCGGCTTCTCGGTCGGCTAGCCCTCCTAGGCCTCCCAGCGCTCCCAGCGGACGCTCTCGCCTTCGGCGCGCCGCGGCTTGGTGCGCCGGCTCGTGACGGCACTCCAGCCCGGGTCCGGGGCGGGCGCGCCGATCGTCACGTGGGCGACGATCGTCACGTCGTCCGGGATCCCGAACGCCGTGCGCAACTCGGCGGCCAGCCCCGTCGGAACGCCGGTGAGTCCTGCCGCGAGTCCCTCGTCGATCGCTCCGAGGAGGAGAAGCATGAGGGCCGCGCCGGCGTCGACGTGCCAGAACGGCACGGGCCACTCGATCTCCTCGCCTTCGACGAGCTTGTCCTCCTGTCGGTAGCGCTCGTGGTAGTCGGCCTCCCGCGTGCAGACGAAGACGTGCACGGGAGCGCTCTCGAGCCACGGCTCGAGCCCCTCTTCGACGCCCCATCCTCGGCTCGCGATCCGCAGGAGCTCGGCGCGACCCTCGTCCTCCATGACGACGAGCAGCCGCTGCCCCTGGCTGTAGCCCGCGCTCGGCGCGCGGCGGACGGTGCCGACGATGCGCTCGACCGTCTCCCTCGGGACCGGCTCGGGCGCGTAGTGCCGAACCATGCGGCGCTTCGGCAGGAGCGCCCGGAACTCCACTACTCCTCCTCGCCCTCGCTCTCGCTCTCGCTCCAGTCCTCGTCGTCGAGCTCGCCCTCGGGATCGTCGAAGCCGCCTT
>DASTKY010000208.1:0-7230 GCA_035715495.1 Gaiella sp.
TCGAGGCCTGGGTGCGGGAGCTCTCCCCGCTGGTCGGGCGCGCGCCCGTCGCGGCCGCCCGGCCCGGCCACATCGCGACGCTGAAGAGCTTCGACCCGCCGCCGGCCGCGCTCGAAGGGCGGACGTTCGCCGGCTCGGAGCGGCGCGGCAAGAACCTCCTCTTCCCGACCGACGACGGCGAGCTCGTGCTGCGGGTGCACCTGATGAGCGCGGGCCGCCTCCGGTACGTGGCGCCGGGCAAGAAGGGGCCGGCGAAGCCGATGTTCCGGGTGGCGTTCGACGACGGCGGGGAGCTCGACCTGACCGAGGCCGGCAAGAAGAAGCGCGCGGGGGTCTGGATCCTCACCCCGGAGGCGCTCGACGCCGAGCTCTCCCACCTCGGCCCGGACGCGCTCGAGCTCGATGCGGCGTCGCTCGGCGCGATCCTGCGGGCGGAGCGGCGCCAGCTCCACTCGCTCCTCCGCGACCAGCGTGCGCTCGCGGGCATCGGCCGCGCGCACGCGAACGAGGTGCTCTGGGAGGCGCGGCTGCCGCCCTTCCGGATCTCGACCGAGCTCTCGGACGAGGAGGTCGAGCGGCTCGCGACCGCGATCCACGACGACCTGACGCGCGCGCTCGGGCTCCGGCTCGAGGGCAAGGGCGACGCGGCCGTCTACCGCGTGCACGGGCACTACGGCGACCCGTGCCCGCGCTGCGGCGAGACCCTCCTCCGCGTCGACTTCGAGGAGCACACGATCACGTACTGCGCCGCGTGCCAGACCGGCGGCCGGATCCTCAAGGACCGCAGGCTCTCCCGCCTGCTGCGCTGACGCGCCGGCGGGGCCGCGCGCACCTAGTACCGTGAGCGCATGAGCGACCTCCCCGCCGTCGGCGACCTCCAGGCCTCCGCGCCGCCGATCTCGCTCGCGCTCTCGCGCGTCGGCGTCACGGGCGTCCACAAGGCGCTCCGGATCCGGCGCGGCGCGCAGGAGATCCTCATGGCCGCGGAGCTCGAGTGCACCGTCGACCTCGCGCGCGACCAGAAGGGCGTCCACATGTCGCGCTTCCCCGAGCTCTTCGACGAGGCGATCGACGACGTCGTCCTCGGCGAGGGCCTGCTCGTGGAGAACCTCGCCGACCGGATCGCCACGCAGATCGTCGAGCGGCAGCGCGCGCTCCGGGCCGAGGTCCGGATCGTCGCCCGCTGGCCGCTCCGGCGGCGCACGCCCGTCACCGGGCTGACGACGCAGGAGATGGTCTCGCTGATCGGGATCGCGGCCGCGACCGGAGCCGGCTCGCGGCGCGTCGTCGGCGTCGAGGCGACCGGGATCAACGCCTGCCCGTGCGCCCAGGGGCTCGTTCGCGCACGCGCGGCCGAGCGGCTCGCGGAGGCCGGCTTCGGCGACGACGTCGAGCGGATCCTCGAGCTCGTCCCGATCGCGACGCACAACCAGCGCGGCCGCGGGACGCTGCTCGTCGGGACGGCGAGCGAGCTCGACGCCGAGGATCTCGTGGGGATCGTCGAGCGCTCGATGAGCGCGCCGGTCTTCGAGCTGCTCAAGCGGCCCGACGAGCTCTTCGTCGTCGAGCACGCGCATCTCCGACCGCGGTTCGTGGAGGACTCCGTCCGTGTCGCGCTCGGCGAGGTGCTCGACGCCGAGCCCGCGCTCGCCGACGACGACTTCGTCCTCTCGCGGCAGGTGAACCTCGAGACGATCCACGACCACGACGTCGTGGCCGAGCGCTGGGGAACCGTCGGGGAGCTCCGCGATGAGCTGGCAAGCGGCGTCGCGACGCCGCGGCAGACGACGCTCGAGGCCTGGCTCAGCGACGCTTGACGAACCGGGCGCGGACGGAGGTCGCCTTCGTCATCGGCACCGTGCACGCGCCGCTCGGACGGGTGCAGGCGCCCGACCAGCCCGCGAAGCGCCAGCCCTTCGCCGCGGTCGCGACGAGGCGCACGGTCGTGTAGGACGGCGCCGTCCTGAGGCAGCGGGCGACGGTGCAACGGAGGCTCCCGCCGCTCACGGCGCCCCGGCCGGCGACGGCGAGCGTGAGGGAGAACCGCTCCGGGGCGAAGAGCGCCGTCACGGACTGCGCGGCGCCGAGCGTGACCGAGCAGCTGTCGCTCCCCGTGCACGCGCCCGACCAGCGCACGAAGCGCTGACCCTCTGCCGGGAGCGCGTCGAGGACGACCGCCGTCCCCTGATCCCAGTCCGTCGCGCACGTGGCCGCGCAGTCGAGGCCCGGCACGTCGCTCTCGACGGAGCCTCCGCCCGCGATCGTCAGCGCGAGCCGCACCTGGCGCGTCACGAGGCGCAGCCAGCGCGAGTCCTGGACGTCGAGCCAGGCCCCGCCGTGCGCGTAGTAGTCGTTGTGCCCGACGTCCAGCGCGAGCGCGGTGAGCCGGGCCGTCGGCGCGTAGGGGTAGAGGACGTCGCCCGTGCTGTCACACGGGTGGCCGCGCGAGTCCGGGCACGCGTTCGGCGGGCCGCTGCTCGCGAGCGCGCCGAAGGAGTGGAGCAGCTCGTGCGCGGCGACCACCTCGGTCGGGACGGGCGAGCACGTCGCCATGTAGACGATCGCGATGCCCTGGCCGTCGGCCGTGCCCCCTCCCTCGCCGCACGGGGAGGCCTCGGCGACCGGCCCGTCGTAGTAGACGAGGTGCTTGTCGAAGCCGGCGTCCTGCGTGACGACGTCGACGATCCGCTCGAAGCGCGAGCCGTTCACCTGCAGCGTGGCGGTCGAGTCCGGGAGCCGGACGACGACGATGTCCGCCTGCGCGCCGCACGCGAACGCGGCGCGGTCGAAGCGCGGCTCGCGCTCGAAGTCCTGGCTGCGCCACCACGCGCCGATCTCGTCCACGTCCGCCGAGATCTGCGCGGCGCGCTCCGCGGAGCGGTCGGCGCCGTCGGAGGGGATCGCGTAGACGACCCGGATCGCGCGGCCGGTGACGGTCGCGGGCCGGTCGGCGGTCGAGACCGTGCCGCACCACGCCGCCGCGCGCGCCTCGCCCGCGAGCACCGCGACGAGCGCGAGCGAGCACACGGCGACCGCCAGTGCGCGCAGCGTCCGTGCCGGTGACCCCTCACTCCGCACGCCCGGATGATCGTCGGGCGACGGCGGTGCCGTCAACCCGGGCGGGCCGCGGTGCGCGAGAAGCGCGGCTCGGTGCCGGCGAGCAAACGCCGCACGTTGTGCCGGTGCAGGAGGACGACCCCGACGGCGGCAAGGGCGGTGAAGCCGACGACGGGCCACGAGCTCCCGAACGCGAGGCAGAGGAGCGGGAGCGCCGACGCCGTCACGATCGAGGCGAGCGACGCGTAGCGGAAGAGCGCGAAGACGACGAGCCAGAGGACGAGGCAGAGCGCCGCGACGAGCGGGGCGAGGGCGAACGCGACTCCGCCCGCGGTGGCGACCATCTTCCCGCCCTTCCTGAAGCCGAGGAACACCGGGCGGGCATGCCCGATCATCGCCGCGGCGCCGGCGAGGACGCCGACCCAGTCCCCGCCGACCTCGAGCCCGACGAGCGCGGGCACGAAGCCCTTCGCCACGTCGAGCAGCGCCACGGGCACCCCGAGCGAACGGCCGTAGACGCGCCAGACGTTCGAGGCGCCGACGTTGCCGCTCCCGCGCGTGCGGACGTCCTCCCCGCGCACGAGGCGCGGGAGCACGTAGCCGAACGGGATCGAGCCGAGGAGGTAGGCCCCGACGACGATCAGGACGTCGACGGCCACGACCGGGAGACGTCAGCCCCGGGGCGGGGCGTCCGCGTCACGACGACGGGATGCCGTACGAGCCGATCCACCCGTTCACGACCGCCCAGTCGAGGTTCTCGAAGAACGCGTCGACGTAGGAGGGGCGGTCGGTCTGGTAGTCGAGGAAGTAGGCGTGCTCGTAGACGTCGAGCGCGACGAGCGGGGTCGCGTTCCACACCGGGAACGTGTTCTGCGCGTCGCCGATGTAGTTGAAGAGGCGGCGCTCGTCCCAGTCGTACGCCGTCCAGGCCCAGCCGCGGGCGGCGATCGCGGTCGCCTTGAGGTCGCTCCGCCAGGCGGCGACCGAGCCGAAGTCGCGGTCGACGAGCGCGCGGAACGCGCCGTCCGGGTCGCCGCCCTCCCCGCCCAGGTGCGCGAAGTAGAGCTCGTGGTTCTTGATCCCGCCGATCGCGAACGTCAGGTCGACCTTCAGCGCGCGGACGTCCGAGTACACCTGGTTCGCCTTGTCGAGGTCGACGTCGGCGAGCTTGCCGAGGATCTCGTTCCGCTTGGCGACGTAGCCCTGGTAGAGGCGGTAGTGCGCCTCGACCGAGGCACGCGAGATGCCGGAGAGCTGCAGGAGCCGCGGCTCCAGCGGACGGGCTGAGATCTCCTCGAACTGCGGCATGACGCTCCTCGGGATCGGCGGGACGAGACCGGCGGGAGCATATCCTTGGGCGGAATCGCCGACGACACGAAGGAGAGACGATGCCCTACTCCGTCCCCGACCTCGCGTACGGGTTCGACGCCCTCGAGCCGCACATCGACGCGCGCACGATGGAGATCCACCACGACAAGCACCACGCGGCCTACGTGACGAACCTCAACGCCGCGCTGGAGGGCACGGAGTGGAGCGACCGGCCGATCGAGGCGGTCCTCGCGAACCTCGAGATCCTCCCCGAGGAGAAGCGCGCCGCCGTGCGCAACAACGGCGGCGGCCACGCGAACCACACGCTCTTCTGGGAGATCATGGGGCCGAACGGCGGCGGGGAGCCCTCGGGCGACCTGGCGAGCGCGATCGACGGCACGTTCGGCTCGCTCGACGAGCTCAAGACGCAGGTCAACGACACCGGCGTGAAGCGCTTCGGCTCCGGCTGGAGCTGGCTCGTCTGGGACGGGACGGGGCTCGCCGTCCTCTCGACGCCGAACCAGGACTCCCCGATCATGGAGGGCAAGACGCCGCTCCTCGGGATCGACGTCTGGGAGCACGCCTACTACCTGAACTACCAGAACCGCCGCCCCGACTACCTCGCGGCCTGGTGGAACGTCGTCGACTGGGACGCCGTCGCCGGGAAGCTCGAGGCGGCGCGGTCGAGCTAGGCGCGCCGGCGGAGGGGTGGTGACGTCTCGCGTGCCACCCCTCCCCGCCTGCCTCGACGACCTCGGCCGAATCCGGCGGGGTTGCGACCACGTATTCCAGATGTGGCTGCGGCGGTCACCATCGGCCTCCCCGCGCCCGCACGTCGACCCGCCTGGAGACCGGCGGCGGTGAGCGCGGACTCGCGCTCGGACGCCGAGCTCCTCCGGCTGGTCGCCACGGGCGACCGGTTCGCGTTCGAGGAGATCCACCGGCGGTATGCGCGGTCGGTGCTCGGCATCGCGCTGCGGCGGATCGGCGACCGCGAGCGCGCCGAGGACGTGACGCAGGACACGTTCGCGAGCGTCTGGCGGTCGGCGCGACGGTACGACCCCGCGCGGGGCGCCGCCGCGTCGTGGCTCTACACCGTTGCCCGGAACGCGATCGTCGACGGCCTCCGCCGGACGCCCCCGCCGACGGTGGACGACCCGCCCGAGGTCGCGTCCTCGGCTCCCGGGCCGGAGGACGCCGCCGAGGCCGAGTGGACGGCGTGGCGGGTGCACCGCGCGCTCGAGACCCTCCCCGAGCAGGAGCGCTCGCTCGTGGAGCTGGCGTACTGGAGCGGCCTCTCGCAGAGCGAGATCGCCGACTACGTGAACCTGCCGCTCGGCACGGTCAAGACGCGGACGCGCTCCGCGCTCCGCCGGCTTGCCGACGAGCTCGAGGGAGAGCTGCGGTGAAGGACCTGCGCGACCTGATCGGCGACGACGTCGACCCGACGGAGCTGGAGCGCCTCGAGCGGGTGCACGCGCTCCTCGGCTCGGTGGGGCCGCCGCCCGAGCTGCCGCCCGAGCTCGCGGCGACGCCGGAGCCGCCGAAGGCGCAGATCATCCCGTACCCGCGGCGGTACCGGTTCACCGCTGCGGCGGCCGCGGCGGTCGCGGCGGCGGCGCTCTTCGGGGTCGGCTACCTCGTCGGGGCGCGACCCGACGCGACGGTGGAGCGGACGATCGCGATGAGCGGCGGCGCCGGCGCCAGCGCCGAGCTCGACGTCTTCGAGCAGGACGAGGCGGGCAACTGGCCGATGGAGCTGCGGGTCGGCGGCCTGGCCGCCGGCTCCTACGAGCTCTGGCTGACGCGCGACGGGAAGCTCGCCGAGCCGTGCGGGCGCTTCGCGGTCGCCGGCCCCGACCCCGAGACGACCGTGCCGCTCAACGCGCCCTACCGCCTGCGGCAGTTCGACGGCTGGGTGGTCGTGCCCGTGGGCGGCGAGGAGGTCGTGCTCACCACGTAGGCGGCGGCAGGTGAGCGCGCGCCCCACGCGCCCACCTGGCCGTCGCGATCGGGTGCGGACGGCGCGGCCGCCCGCGGGGGACTATTTGCCGTTCCCCTTGCCGTTGCCGTTTCCGCCCGTGGCCTGGGAGGCGCCGTTGCCCTTCGCCTGGCCGCCGGTCACGGTCGCGGCGTCCGTGGTCGCGGACTCCTCGGTCGTCGCCTTGGCCTTGGCCTTGGCCTTCGCCTTGGCCTTGGCGGTCGCGCCCGCGCACGTCCCGACGACGTCGCCGTGCGCCTCGTGCGCCGGCAGGGCCTTCACCGAGACCCGGATCGTGACCTTCGCCTTGTGGCAGAGGGTCACCTTGTTGGCGTTCTGGTACTGCCCCGGCGCGTACTGCGCCTTGGTCGGCTTCGCCGTGCTGCCTGCGAGGCCGGTCCCGCCGAAGACGGCAAACGTCACGAGCGCACCGAGCGCCACGACGACCCCTACGAGACCACGTCCCCTGATGGGCTGTCTCACACTGCCCCCTCTCGTCGCTGTCAGCACCGTATCGGACGATTCCTGCCCGCACCGGTCGGGAAATCACCCTTTCGAGGGGTCGTCGGCGCCGAAGACGGCGAGCTCGGGCGCGAGCGGGTCCAGCGCCCGTACCCGCCCGACCGCGGCGCGGCGCTCCGCCCCCTCCGTCGCGAACGCGAGCGCGAGCCAGGTGCCCGCGGCGTCGGAATCCTCCCTCGTCGCGCGCCGCAGGTGCGCCCGCCCGGCCGCGAGGCGACCGGCCGCGACCTCGGCCTCGCCGAGGAGGCGCCAGGGCTCGGCGGCCCACGGCGTGAGGCGGCGCGCGTCGCGGGCGCCGTCGGCCGCGCGCACCGCGTCGCCGCGGTCGAGGGCCTCGTTGGCCCGCGTCGTCGCGTCCGCGG
>DASTKY010000209.1:0-3167 GCA_035715495.1 Gaiella sp.
TCCCGGAGCAGCCGCTGACCGTCGAGGAGGCGTGCACCGAGATCGAGCGTCGCCACGGGCGCGGGAAGGACTTCTCGATCGTCGTCGTCAGCGAGGGCTACGAGCTGACCTACTCGAGCGGCGAGTCGCGGCTCGTCGCGGGCGAGGCACGGACGACCGACCAGTTCGGCCACGTCGTGCTCGGCGGCGTCGGCGACGCGCTCGCGAAGGAGATCGAGTCGCGGACGGGGTTCGAGACGCGGGTCACCGTGCTCGGCCACGTCCAGCGCGGCGGCACCCCGACCGCCCGCGATCGCGTGCTCGCGACGCGCTACGGCCTGAAGGCCACGGAGCTCGTCCACGAGCGGCGCTTCGGCCGCATGGCGGCGCTGCACGGGGACGCGATCGTCGACGTCTCGCTCGCGGAGGCCACGGCCGAGCTGAAGACGGTCCCGCCCGACTGGTACGACGTCGCCCGCGCCTTCTTCGGCTGACCGGGTGAGCCACGCGCCAACGGCGGCCCGGCTCGCCGCGATCGACCTCGACGGCACCCTCCTTCGCTCGGACACGACGATCTCCGACCGGTCGCGCACGGCGCTCGCGGACGCGCGGGCCGCCGGCATCGACGTCGTCCTCGTGACCGCGCGCTCGCCGCGCTCGGTCCGCGTGATCGCGCGGGACGCGGGCCTCGACGGGCTCGCGATCTGCGCGAACGGCGCGACGCTCTACGACCTCGACGCGGGGGCGATCGTCCGCCACAAGGCGCTCGACGCGGCGGCCGTGCACCGGATCGTGCGCGGCCTGCGCGAGCGCATCCCGGGGATCGCGTTCGGCTGGGAGCTCGAGCTGCGGTTCGGCAGCGAGCCGGCGTACGAGGCACAGCGCGACGCGGCCTGGTGGCCACGCCCGGACGACGCGTACCCCGTCTGCGACGTGCTCGAGTGGCACGAGCCGATGACGAAGCTCCTGGCCCGGCTGCCCGGCATCGACCTCGACGAGGTGCTCGCGCACGCACGCGAGCTCGGCGCCGACGAGGCGTCGGTGACGCTGACGGGCGACGCGTTCGTCGAGGTGATGGCGGCCGGGGTCGCCAAGGAGGCGGCGCTCGCCGAGCTCGCCGCCGAGCGCGGGATCGGGCCGACGCAGGTCGTCGCGTTCGGCGACCAGCTGACGGACGCGGGGATGATCGCCTGGGCGGGCCTGGGGGTGGCGGTCGCGAACGCCCATCCAAGCGCCCTCGCCGCGGCCGACGAGGTGACGGCCTCGAACGACGACGACGGGGTCGCCGTCGTGCTCGAGCGGCTCGTGTCGCTCAGCCCAGGAGCAGCGCGTCCGTCGGCGCGTAGCCGTCGGTGAGGAGCGGCACGTCGCCCGTCTGCACCTCGCGCTCCCACCGGTCCCGCACGGCCGCGGTCAGGTCGGGTGCCGTCGGGGCGCGCGCCTCGCGGACGTCGTTCCAGATGTCGACGAGCCGGTCGGTCGTCGGGGACGCACGCTCGGTGGCGACGAGGATGATGTTGCGGATGTCGTCCGGGCGGCGGTCGGACGAGCCCTCGAAGACCGGGTGCAGCTCGACGGTCGGGAAGACGGAGCCGTACGTCTTCCAGAGCGCGCGCGTGATCTGCGAGCTGCTGCCCGTCAGGGCGCCGATGACGTTCGTGGCGATCACGCCGCCCGGGGTGAGGCGCTCCTTCATCAGCTCGACGAACTCGAGCGTCGTGAGGTGGAACGGGACGCCGTCCGAGTAGAAGGCGTCGACCATGATCACGTCGTAGCGGTCGTCGTGGCGCTGCAGGAACCGGCGGCCGTCGTCCACGTCGACGACGACGCGCGGGCTCCGCGGGAGCTTGAACCACTTGTACGCGGTGGAGACGACCTCCGGGTCGAGCTCGACGGTCGTGATCTCGACGTCCTTGAAGTCGCGGTAGAGCCGCTTCTGCGTCGAGCCTCCACCGAGGCCGACGATGAGGATCCGCTTCGCGTTCGGGTTGTACGCGAGCCCGAGGTGCAGGTAGTCGCTGTAGGAGAACCGCGTCCGCACGGGGTCGTCGAGGTACATGCCGCTCTGGAACGAGCTGTCGAAGCGGAGGTAGCGCGAGTTCTCGTCGTCCATCACGAAGAGGCGGTGGTAGCGCGTGTCGCGCGCCTCGCGCACCGTGAAGCCCGTGCTCGAGAGCGCGACCTCCGCGGGGTCGAGCTTGCGGGGCGTGCGCACCTCGCGCTCGCGGTAGAGCGGCGACCAGTTCTGCGCCGCCGCGCCCCGGATGACACGGCCCGTCGTGTCGGGGGAGAAGGCCCCGACGGCGATGAGCGCGGCGCCGGCGGCGACGACGAGCGCCGCGCCGGGGAGCCAGAGGCGCTGCAGCAGCGCCACGACGGCGGCGGCGGTGAGCAGCACCATCGCGCCGACCGCCAGCACCTGGTCGGTGCCGTACTCGGGCACGAGCCAGAACGCCGTCACGAAGGTCCCGGCGATGCTGCCGGCGGTCGAGATGGAGAACAGGCGGCCGGCGGTCGTGCCGAGCCGGTCGAGCGAGCGCGCAGCGAGCCGGACGGCGATCGGCGACACCGACGCGAGGACGACGCTCATCGGGCCGAAGAGGATGATCGCCGCGACCAGCGGGTCGAGCCGCGGGCCAGGATCCCACTCGACGACCTGCTCGAGCACCCACTCGTCGACGACGGGGATCGCGAGCACGAGCCCCGCGCCGAGCGCGATCGCGCCGACGAAGAGGTACGGCGAGGGCCAGCGGTCGGCGAGCGCGCCGCCCAGCCAGTAGCCGATCGAGAGGCCGGTGAGCACGACGCCGATGAGCGCGCCCCACACGTAGAGCGAGCTGCCGAAGGTCGGCGCGAGCACGCGGCTCGCGGCGATCTCGACCCCGAGCAGCGCCGCTCCCGAGAGGAAGACCGCGCAGCCGACCGCGAGCCCGTCGAGCCTCCGACCCCGTTCCATCGGCTAAGGGTAGATGCGATACACCCGCAGCCAGGGACGCGATCGTCGGTCGTCGTCGTCTGGCGTCGAGTACACGGGCCGGAGGCGCCCCACGTCCCGGTAGAACGCCGCCTCGCGCGGGTAGTGCTCCGCCGCCCGCAGCACCCTGTCCGTGACGACGCCGCCGACGACGACCCAGCGGACGCCGTCCGCGCGCATCGAGCGCAGATGGCGCCGCGGGTCGAGTGGGCGT
>DASTKY010000210.1:0-4360 GCA_035715495.1 Gaiella sp.
AGCTCGGGGCCAGCCGGAGCGCGCCGGGCAGTGGTGCCTGGGCGACCATGATCAGATCTGATCATTGCTCACGGAGCGGGCCGCGGAGAAGTGGATCAGCCCATGTCATGACAGCCGGCCGCCTCCGTCCTACCCTCGGCAGGGACGTTTCGAGAGAGCACGAGGAGGAGGAACCCAATGAGCACCACGGTCTCCCCGATCGCGAGCGCGCGGGACGCGCTCGCGTCGTTCGGCGAGCGGCTCGTCGGCCCCGAGGACACGGCTTACGACGAGGCGCGCGCCCTCTTCAACGCGATGGTCGACAAGCGCCCGGCGCTGATCGCCCGCTGCGAGACGCCGGCCGACGTCGCCGCGGTGATCCGCTTCGCGCGCGAGCACGACCTGCCGCTCGCGGTGCGCGGCGGCGGCCACAACGGCGGCGGGCTCGGCAGCGTCGACGACGGCGTCGTGATCGACCTCTCGCCGATGAAGGCGATCGCGGTCGACCCCGCCACGAAGACCGTGCGGGTCGGCGGCGGGGCCGTCTGGGGCGAGGTCGACGCCGCGACGCAGCCGCACGCGCTCGCCGTCCCGACGGGGATCATCTCGACGACCGGCGTCGCCGGGCTCACCCTCGGCGGCGGCCACGGCTACCTGACCCGCCGCCACGGCCTGACGATCGACAGCCTGCTCTCGGCACGCATGGTGCTCGCCGACGGCTCCGAGGTCACGGCCAGCGCGGACGAGAACCCGGATCTCTTCTGGGCGATCCGCGGCGGCGGCGGGAACTTCGGCGTCGTCACCGAGTTCACGTTCCGGGCACACCCGCTCGAGACGATCGTCGGCGGCCCGACCTTCTGGGCGGTCGAGGATGCCGACGCGCTCCTCGCCGCCTACCGCGAGTGGCTCCCGTCGGCGCCCCGCAACGTCACGGGCTTCTTCAACTTCCACACGATCCCGCCCGTCGAGGAGGCGTTCCCCGTGGAGCTCCACCTGCGCAAGGTGTGCGGGATCGTCTGGTGCATCGATGCGACCGACGAGGAGGCGGAGCAGGCGATGGCGGCGATGCTCTCCGTCGCCGAGCCGCTCCTGCACGGCGTCGGCCGGATGCCGATCGCGGCCCTCAACGCCGCGTTCGACGGCCTCTACAGCCCGGGCGACCAGTGGTACTGGCGCGGTGACTTCGTCCGCCAGATCCCCGACGAGGCGATCGCGCTCAACCGCGAGTGGAACCAGAAGATGCCGAGCGTCAAGTCGGGCTCGCACATCTACCCGATCGACGGCGCGGCCCACGACGTCGCGGCCGAGGACACGGCGTTCGCCTTCCGCGACGCGACCTGGTCGCAGGTGTTCGTCGGCGTCGACACCGATCCGGCCTCCGCCGGCGCGCTGCGCGACTGGACGGTCGGCTACTGGGAGGCGCTGCACCCGTACGCCGCGGGCGGCGCCTACGTCAACTTCATGATGGACGAGGGCCAGGAGCGCGTGCAGGCGACCTACGGGCCGAACTACGCACGGCTCGCACGCGTCAAGGCGGAGGTCGACCCCGAGAATGTCTTCCGGGTCAACCAGAACATCCTGCCCGCGGCCGGCTGAGCTCGGGGGGACGACGGGGGTGGGCCGCAGCCCGCCCCCGTCCCCGCCGACCGTGGCCTCGACGGCGTGTGCCGGCCCGTCGAGCCGCCCCGGGGAGCGCGTAAGGAATCGCCGGCGCAGGGGTTCTCCCTCCACAGGCGGCAGGTGCCGCCCCGGAGCGAAGGAGACCCGAGATGACACACCTCACCCGTTTCGCCCAGACAGGCGCCGCCGCCGTCGTCGTCGCCCTCGCGCTCTGCGCCGCCGCGACGGCCGGGACGGGCCCGGCGATCTCGGCGGGCGCCGGCTGCTCGATCTCGTGCATCGAATCCGCCCTCGTGACGCCGACCGCCTCGTCGGCGAGCGTCGAGATCCGCACGTCGGTCCGCACCTCCGTCACCGTCGCGGTGGCCGAGGTGGGCGCCCCGCTCGGGATCGCGGGCGGCACGCCGTCGGGGCACGTGACCGTGCCGCCCTTCGTCACGCTGCGGACCGTGCTCGTCCCGGGCCTCGAGCCCGAGACCACGTACCGCATCGTCGTCACGGCCCGCGACCTCCAGGGCCGGACGCAGACCCGCGCCGGGACGTTCACGACGCGCAAGGTGAAGGTCGCCGTCGACCTCCCGGACGTCGGGCTCTCGAGCGGGCTCGGCTGCAAGGTCGACTGCCTGACGCGAGGCACGCTGACGTCCGACGAGTCGGTGCCGGGCCGCGCGCGCCTCGTCGTCGAGAGCTCGGTGCCCGCGACGTTCCAGGTGCTCCTCGTCGCCCGTCGGCCCGACGGCTCGGCTCTCCACCAGCTCGGGCACTCGACCGGCTCGCGCAAGACGAGCCACGCGGTGACCCTCGACGGGCTCCTCACCGGCACGCCGTACGCCGTCACGGCGAAGGCGACCGACGCCGAGGGCCGGACGTGGACCGAGACGGGCACGTTCCGGACCCGCTCCGCGGTCGCGGTCACGACGTTCCACAAGCTGGTCGTGCTCGAGGACGGCGACAAAGTCGGCCGGGGCGAGATCGCGTTCGACTTCTACGCCGCCGGCGAGCTGGTCCGGACGTTCGGCTTCCGGCGCATCGGCTCGGGCGACACGTTCGTCCCGACGATGAGCGGCACGTCGCGACCGGGCATCTGGTCGACGACCCCGATCGACGGCAGCTTCCGGCTGCGGCTCCTGGTCGCAGGCGTCGAGTGCGACTGGCAGCGGCTCTCGCGATGCCCGCGGGAGGCGAACCTCGGGGACCGCGACGCGACCGCCGAGGCCGACGTCGAGCTCCGGGCGGCATTCGCGTCCGACGACGCGCTGCCCGCCGGATACGGCGGCGACCTGCCCGCCGGGCACGACGCGTACGCCGTCTTCCAGACCGAGTCGGGCAAGGTGCGGTTCCGCGTCTACGCGACGGTGGACGTCCGTGTCGCGTAGCCGGGACCTCGAGTGGTACGCCGCGACGTCGGTCGACGACGTGTGGCTGCGCGAGTGGGCCGCCGAGGGCATCGCCGCCCTCGAGCGGCTCCTCGCCGCCCACGCGGCGTTCGACGACTACCTCAGGACGCGTCAGGATTCGGACGATGGCGATCGCGCCGACGAGGACTGACGCAGCGCTCGTCCGTCGGCTCCAGGCCCGCGACCGGACGGCGTGGGAGGAGCTCTACGCCGAGTTCCAGCCGCGGCTCCGCGCCTTCGGCTACCGGCTCGCGGGGAACGCGCACGACGCGGACGACCTCGTGCAGGAGACCTTCGTCAAGGCCCTGCCCGCGCTCGACCGGCTCGACCCCGACGGCGTCGACCTGACCGCGTACCTCTTCGCGACGACGCGCAACCTCTTCCTCAAGCAGCTCGAGCGCTCCAAGCGCGCGGAGCCGACCGCGGAGGTTCCCGAGCCGGACCTCCCGCAGCCCATCGAGGACGACCCCGAGCGCGGCACGCTCCTCCGGCGCCAGCAGGAGGAGGTGCGGCTCGCGAACGCGCGCCTCGAGCCGCGCCAGCGCCTCGTGCTCGCCCTCTGCGAGCTCGAGGACCGCTCGTACGCCGAGATCGGCGAGCTCGTCGGCCTCAACGAGAACGCCGTCGCGCAGCTCGTCTTCCGCGCCCGCGAGCGCCTGCGCACCGAGCTGCGGCTCGTCCAGGTCGACCCGGAGCGCCTGCCGGAGGAGTGCCGCGCCTTCCTCCCGCTCCTCGCCCAGCACCTCGACGGGAAGCTGAAGGGCCAGAAGCTCGAGCGCACGCTGGCGCACCTCGAGTCGTGCGAGCGCTGCCAGGCGTCGCTCGCCGACATGGAGGAGGCGAAGCGGCGGTACCGGGCGCTGCTCCTGCCGCCGCTCGGCGTGCCCGCCGAGGAGGCGCGCGCGGCGACCGAGGCCGAGCTCGACCGCGCGGGCTACTGGCGCGGCGCCGCCGGCGGCCGCGCACTGCTGCGCCGACCGCAGGGGAAGGCCGCGGTGCTCGCGGTCGCCGTGGTCGCGGCGCTGTGCGTCGGCGGGGGCCTCGGCGCCGCGAGCCTGCTCGCCGACCGAGGTCGATCGGAGGCGGCGCCTGCGACGTCGACCGGCGTCGCGACCGTCGCGACCGAGGCGACGACGGCGTCGGAGACGACGGCGCCCGTGGAGACGACGGCGACCTCGCCCGCGAAGCCCGCACCGAAGGCGGCTCCCGCCCCGACGGCGACCACGACGCCGGTAGGCCCCGCGACCACGCAGCCCGAGCCGACCGTCGCCCCGCCGACGACCGCGCCCGCCCCCACGACCGCGCCGGAACCGGCGACCGACCCCGAGCCCGCGACGGAGCCGCCCCCGACGCGGACGAGCCCG